>JBOGDY010000056.1:0-10304 GCA_050742955.1 Actinomycetes bacterium
GGTCGCGGCGACCCCCTGCACCAGCAGCTGGGCGACCCCGGCCACCACGACCACGGTGAGCCCGCCGACGACGACGTGGGCCGCGCGCCGGCCCCGACCGGCCGGCCAGCACAGCAGGACGAACACCGCCGTCCCGAGCGCCGCCACTACGCCGGCGTAGCCGAGCCCGCGGGTCAGCGTCGAGAGGCCCTGGTACGGCACGTCCTCGTCGCCGCCGGCGACCTCGACCGGCTCGGCGTCGCCGACGGCGAACGACCACGCACCGGTGATCGGGTGCGAGTCCTTCGACACGACCCGGTAGGTCACGACGTAGGCGCCGTCGGGCAGGTCCGGCCGCAGGTCCACCCGCAGCAGCCGGCTGTCGCCGGGGTCGCGCTCCGGGTCGCCGTCGGTGACGGACCCACCCTCGGCGGCCCGCACCGTCAGGCTGTTGTCGTTGACGATGACCGCCTCGCTGAAGCCGACCACCACCTCGTCCGGTGCCTCGGTGAGCCTGACCCCGTCGCCGGGAGTGCCGGAGACCAGGCGGGCATGGGCCTGCGCCGGCGCCGGGCAGAGCAGGAGCAGGACCAGAGTCGTGGCGAGCGTCGCGGTGACCGCCGCGAGCCTCGGCAGGCGGCCCGCCGGCGGCCCGCCCCGCGACCCTGCGGTCACAGCTCGCGCAGCAGGGTGCGCATCCGGTCGATCTCCGCGGTCTGCGAGGTCGAGACGTCGGCGGCGAGCTCCTGGGCGATGACGTCACGGCCGCCGGCCGTCGCTGCGTCGGCCATCTCCAGCGCACCACCGTGGTGGCGGATCATCATGTGCAGGAACATCCGGTCGAAGTCCGTCCCCCGGCTGGCACGCAAAGCCCGCATCTCCCGGTCCGTCATCATGCCGGGCATGTCCGCGGCGTGGGAGCCGTGGTGGCCGCCGGAGTGGTCCATGGCCTTCTCGCCGTGGTCGTCCAGCCACTGCTCCATCGCAAGGATCTCGGGAGCCTGCGCGGCGCGGATGCGCTCGGCGAGGCGGCGCACCCGGGGGTCCCTGGCCCGGTCCGGGGCGAGGGCCGACATCTCCAGCGCCTGCTCGTGATGGGGCACCATGGCCGCGACGAAGTCGACATCCTCGGCGGCCGGCCCCTGCGACTGAGTGCTCGGCAGACCGGTGCTCGCCGGCTCTCCCGGCTTGCCGGGCACCAGGATCGGGATGCTCGTGGAGGGCGTCGAGCCGGCCGGGCCGTCGGCGGCCGCGGGCGCGTCCGGGGAGCCCGAGCAGCCGGAGAGCGCGCCGCCGACGAGCACACTCGCGGCCAGCAGCGCGGTCAGCCTCGTGGTTGAGCCCGACACTCGCATGAGCCCCATCCTGCCGTTCGGTCGCATGACGAAACGACCGGGTAGGCGCGGGTAAGGCCGTTTCGACCCTTTTTACCGAATCATGACCTTTTGGCCCTGTCCCGGCACGGGCCGGACCGCCAGGATCGGTCCATCCATCCGCCATCGAGAGGATTCCGCATGCGACCCACAAGGTCCCCGCGGCGCTTCTGGTCCCGCCGGTCGGCCACGTCCCTCCTCGGCGTCGGGGTGCTGCTGGCCGGGGTCGGCATCGCCGTCCTACCGCAGACCGGCGCCCTCGCCGACCGCGACCGGTGCGCCGACCAGACCGTCTACGGCACGGGCGACAACTTCGCCGAGCTCTGCCTGACCGACGAACAGATCGCGAAGATGGATGACTCCGCCGCCGAGCTGGCGCCGGGTGAGACCGCGAGCAGCCCGAACGTCCGGCTGCTGGCCAACATCCCCAAGCAGGGCGCCTTCTCCGGGGAGGGCTCGTTCAACTCCGACCTGGCGTTCAAGGACGGCTTCGCCTACGCCGGCAACTACGACGGCTTCATGGTCTACGACGTGCGCAAGCCGCGCGAGCCGAAGATCGTCACGCAGGTCGTGTGCCCGGGCTCGCAGAACGACATCTCGGTCTTCGGCGACATCCTGGTGCTGTCAACCGACTCCTCCCGCTCGGACGATTCGTGCACCAGCACATCGCAGTCGGCGACGAACGAGGCCTCGTGGGAGGGCATCAAGCTCTTCGACATCAGCAACCCGGCCGCGCCGGCGTACGAGGCTGCCATCGAGACCGACTGCGGGTCGCACACCCACACCCTGGCGCCGGGCAAGGACGGCAAGAACCTCTACGTCTACGTCTCGTCGTACAACCCCAGCTCGACGTTCCCGGACTGCCAGCCGCCGCACGACAAGATCTCGATCGTCAAGGTCCCGGTCGCGGACATGGCCAGCGCCAGCCTGATCAGCGCGCCCGTCGTGTTCCCCGACGGCGGGAACCCGCCCGGTGGCTACTCGCGCGAGACGACCGGCTGCCACGACCTGACCGCCTACCCGGCCAAGGACTCGATGGCCGGCGCATGCATGGGTGACGGTGTGCTGTTCGACATCGCCGACCGGGAGACCCCGAGGGTGGTCACGTCGGTCCGTGACACGCAGAACTTCGCGTTCTGGCACTCCGCCACCTTCAACAACGCCGGCACCAAGATTGTCTTCACCGACGAGCTCGGCGGCGGCGGCGGCCCGACCTGCAACCCGACGGTCGGCCCGAACAAGGGTGCCGACGCGGTCTACGACGTCACCGGGACCGGCGACGCGCGCACGCTCGAGTTCGGCAGCTACTTCAAGATCCCGCGGACCCAGTCCAACACCGAGAACTGCGTGGCGCACAACGGCTCGCTGATCCCGGTGAAGGGACGCGACATCATGGTGCAGGCGTGGTACCAGGGCGGCATCTCCGTCTGGGACTTCACCGACTCGGCCAACCCGAAGGAGCTGGGCTGGTTCGACCGTGGGCCGCTGTCCGCGGACCGGTTGGTCCTCGGCGGGTCATGGTCCGCCTACTGGTACAACGGCTACATCTACTCCAACGACATCCAGAAGGGCTTCGACGTCTTCCAGCTGACTGGCGACGGTGACCTCGGCAGTGCCCAGGGGATCCGCCTCGGGGAGCTGAACGTCCAGTCGCAGCCCAACTACGGCTGAGGGCGTCAAGCACCTGGCGTCTCAACTGCGGCGGCCCGGCTCCCATCTGGGAGCCGGGCCGGCGTCTGTCTAGGATCGGCGTCCATGGCTGACGCGTCCCACACCCTGGTCCTGCTTCGCCACGGGCAGAGCGACTGGAACGAGAAGAACCTGTTCACCGGCTGGGTCGACGTCGGACTCACCGCGAGGGGCGAGGAGGAGGCGCGCCGCGGCGGCGAGCTGATCGCGGGCCGCGACCTGCTGCCCGACATCGTGCACACGTCGGTGATGCGCCGCGCCATCGAGACGGCGCAGATCGCGCTCGACGTGGCCGACCGGCTCTGGCTGCCGGTGCGGCGCAGCTGGCGGCTCAACGAGCGCCACTACGGCGCGTTGCAGGGCAAGGACAAGAAGCAGATCCTCGACGAGTTCGGCGAGGAGCAGTTCATGCTCTGGCGCCGTTCCTACGACACGCCTCCGCCACCGCTTGCCGACGACGACGAGTTCTCGCAGGTCGGGGACCCGCCCTACGCCGGGCTTCCCGACGAGCTGCTGCCCCGCACCGAGTGCCTCAAGGATGTCGTGGTGCGGATGCTGCCCTACTGGTACGACGCGATCGTGCCCGACCTCCGCAGCGGTCGCAGCGTGCTGGTGGCAGCGCACGGCAACTCGCTGCGCGGCCTGGTCAAGCACCTCGACGGCATCAGCGACGAGGACATCGCGGGGCTGAACATCCCGACGGGCATCCCGCTGCTCTACCGCCTCGACGCCGACCTTCGGCCGGTGACGGCGGGCGGGGAGTACCTCGACCCCGATGCGGCGGCGACCGCGATCGAGGCCGTCAGGAACCAGGGCCGCTGACCGGTCGGATCGTCAGGGGCTGGGGGTGAGGTGCTCGGCCCGGCTCCCGGTCACCAGGAAGACGACGCGCCCCGCGACCGAGACGGCATGGTCGGCGAACCGCTCGTAGAAGCGGCCGACCTGTGACACGTCGATGGCGGCCTCGACGCCGTGCGCCGAGGCCGGTTCCAGCAGCGCGGTGAACAGTGCGCGGTGCAGCCTGTCCATCTCGTCGTCGTCGCTGTCGAGCTCGAGGGCCGCCTCGAGGTCCTGGGACGCGATCACGCTGCCGGCCTTGGCCACCAGCCTCTCGGCCACCTGGCTCATCTCCACGACCGTGCCGCGCAGCGGGGCCGGGATCGCCGACTCGGGATAGCGCCGCCGGGCCACCCGCGCCACGTGACGCGCCAGGTCGCCCATCCGCTCCAGGTCGGCGCTCATGCGCAGGCTCGTCACGATCGTGCGCAGGTCGCTGGCCACCGGCTGCTGGCGGGCCAGCAGGTCCAGCGCCCGCTCGTCGAGGTCGTCACGCAGGGCGTTGACCGCGTCGTCCGCCGCGATGACGCTCTCGGCCAGCGTCAGGTCGGCGTCCAGCAGGGCCCGTGAGGCCCGGCTGATCGCCGAGTTGACCAGACGGGTCATCTCGACGAGCTGCTCGGTGAGGGCGTCGAGCTCCTCGTGGTAGGCGTCGCGCATGTGTCACCTTTCGCCGCGGACAGGTCCGAGGGTGGCAGCGCACCCTGAACGGCCCCTGGCCCTGAGGTGAACTCTAGAGGAAGGAACCCGCCGACGATCCGCTCGCGAGCCCAAGTGGCCGGCCCCCCGACCTACGATGGTCGGGTGGACGATCAGTTCGTCGCGGTGGTCGCCGGCCTGGTCGGCGTGCTCACCGGGGCGTTGGCTGCGGTGGCGTTCCGCGCCAGCGAGCGCGAGCAGCGGGTGGTCCCGCCACCGTCGGCCGCTCCGCTGGTCTCCCCCGGGGTCGCCGACGTCCTCGCCGTCCTGCGGTCGTCCGCGCTGGTGCTCGACGGCGACGACCGGGTCGTTCGGGCCAGCCCCGCCGCCTACGCCCTGCGCATCGTCCGGGACGACCGCCTGCTGGCCGGTGAGCTGCTCCAGCTGGCCAGGGCGGTGCGCCGCGACGGCGAGATCCGCGAGGCCGAGCTCGAACTGCCCCGTGGGCCGCTGGGCCGTGGCACCCAGGCGGTGCTGGCCAGGGTCGCTCCCCTGGGTTCGACTCTCGTCCTGCTCCTGGTCGAGGACCGCACCGAGGCCCGGCGGGTCGACGCCGTACGCCGTGACTTCGTCGCCAACGTCAGCCACGAGCTCAAGACGCCGGTCGGCGCGGTGTCCCTGCTCGCGGAGGCGCTGCACGACGCGGCCGACGACCCCGAGGCCGTACGCCGGTTCGCCGGCCGGATGCAGAAGGAGGTCGACCGTCTCTCCCGGCTGGTGCAGGACGTGATCGACCTGTCGCGGCTGCAGGGCGACGACCCGTTGAACGAGCCGGAGCTGGTCGCGCTCGACGGTGTCGTCGCGGAGGTCGTCGACCGCAACCGGCTGCCCGCCGAGGCGCGGGCGATCAGCCTCGTCGCCGGCGGCGACCCCGGCCTGTGCGTGCGTGGCGACGCCAACCAGCTGGCGATGGCGCTGGGCAACCTGGTCGAGAACGCGGTGCGCTACAGCCCGGAGGGCACCCGGGTCACGGTCGCCACCAGGCCGTGCCGGGACGACGCCGGCGACATCGTCGAGGTCAGCGTCGCCGACGAGGGCCCGGGCATTCCCGAGGACGACCGGGAGCGCATCTTCGAGCGGTTCTACCGGATCGACGCGGCCCGCTCCCGGGAGACCGGCGGGACCGGTCTGGGCCTGTCCATCGTCAAGCACGTCGCGGCCGTGCACGGCGGCGAGGTGACCGTCTGGAGCGCCGAGGGCTCCGGCTCGACCTTCACGCTGCGGCTCCCCGCAGCGGCTGCCCCCACCGTCAAGGAGACCGCGTGACCCGCATCCTGGTCGTCGAGGACGAGGAGTCCCTGAGCGACCCGTTGTCCTACATGCTGCGCAAGGAGGGCTTCGAGGTCGCGCTGGCCGACACCGGCCCCGCCGCCCTGGAGGAGTTCGACCGGCGGGGCGCGGACCTCGTCCTGCTGGACCTGATGCTGCCCGGCCTGTCCGGCACCGAGGTCTGCCGGGCGCTGCGGGCCCGGTCCTCGGTCCCGGTCATCATGCTGACCGCCAAGGACAGCGAGGTGGACAAGGTGGTCGGCCTGGAGCTCGGCGCCGACGACTACGTGACCAAGCCCTATGCCGCGCGCGAGCTGGTTGCGCGCATCCGGGCGGTGCTGCGCCGCCGGGCCGAGCCGGAGGACCTGGTGCCGGCCGCGGTCGAGGTGGGTCCGGTGCGCATGGACGTGGAGCGCCACGTGGTGAGCGTCTCGGGGGAGCGGGTGTCGCTGCCGCTGAAGGAGTTCGAGCTGCTCGAGCTGCTGCTGCGCAACGCCGGCCGGGTGCTGACCCGCGGCCAGCTGATCGACCGGGTCTGGGGCGCCGACTACGTGGGGGACACCAAGACCCTCGACGTGCACGTGAAGCGGCTGCGGGCCAAGGTGGAGCCCGACCCGGCCACCCCGCGGCACATCGTCACGGTGCGCGGGCTGGGCTACAAGTTCGAGCCGTAAGGCCTATCCGGTCGGACTCGGCGACGCGGACTCGTCCGGCGTCGGGGCGGACTCGGTCTCGAGCGGGGTCGGGGACTCCGTCGGCGTCGGCTCGGCCGGCGGGGTCAGCGACACGTAGGTCCCTGTCGCGGGCACGACGACGGTGCGCAGCGAGATCGGGTCGACCTCGGCGAAGCTCAGCTTCAAGCGGATCGCCTCCCCGGGGAGGGCCTGCAGCCCGCTGATCGTGGCGGCCGGGTCGGTAGCCGCACCGAACCGCACCGCCTCCCCGGGGCCGATCTCGTCGGAGCCGGTCAGCTCGACGGTCCCCGAGTCGGTGGTCAGGCCGGTGATGCGCTCGGTCTGGTCGCCCCGGTTGACGACGGTCATGCTGATGACGCCGGTGTCGCCGTCCTCGGGCGCCACGACGAGCGCGTTGAGGACCTCCATCGAGCCGGAGACACCGCGCAGCCCGTCGGATGGTGCGTAGGCCTTGCTCGTCGTGGAGTCGAAGCCGGCTGCGCAGGCGGAGGTCAGCGCGGCGCCGCCGGCGACGGCGACGACCTGGAGGGCGACGATCAGGCGAGTGCGTGTGCGGCTCACGGAAGACACGGTCTCCTCGGTCGAGGTCGGCGGGCCGGCGTGGTGATCCTGGCGGGGCACAGCGTAGCGACGACAGCCCTCCCGATCAGGTCAGGTGCGACCCGCGCCCCACGAGCAGGCCCACGGCCACGGCGGCGGAGCCGAGGGCGAGCAGGAAGGGGAGCCGGGACCCCGCCCGCGCGCCGGACGTGGCCGCCAGCAGGGCCAGGGCCACGGCCAGGCCGAACCCGACCCAGGCCCACACCGGCACCTCGCCCTCGGGGCCGAGGGTGACCACGGCCGCGGCCGTCGCCAGCAGCAGAGCCCCCAGAGCGCGGGCCCCACGCTCGCCCAGCCGGTGCGGCAGGCCGCGGACGCCGGCGGCGAGGTCGTCGGCCAGGTCGGGCACCACGTTGAGGCAGTGCGCCCCGACGCCGAACAGGCCGCCCGCGAGCAGGGCCCAGCCCGCCGGCGCCGGGTGGCCGGGAAGGCCCAGGGAGAGGAACGCGACCAGCAGCGCGAAGCTCACGGCGTAGGGCAGCCACGACAGCACGGTGCGCTTCATGCCGAGGTTGTAGGCCCACCCGCCGGCGACGCCGACAAGGTGCGCCAGCCCGGCCCGCCACCCGCTGGCCAGCGACAGCGGGACGCAGGCGAGTACGGCCACCCCGCAGGCCACCGACGCGGTGCGCACCGAGACCAGGTCGGACGCCAGCGGCTTGTCGAGGCGGCCCGCAACCCGGTCGCGGCGCACGTCCACCACATCGTTGGACCAGCCGATGGACAGCTGGCCGGACAGCACCGCGGCCGCGACGACGACACACCCGGCGAGATCGCGACCGGCCGCCGCGGCGACCGTCGTGGCCAGCACGGTCACGGCCGCGGTGGGCTCCGGATGAGCGGCGCGGGCCAGGGCGACTGCGCGGTGCACCGCGCAAGTATGTCGAGGTCAGGGGTCGGTTCGGCGTCCCGGCCGACGGCGCACCGGGCGGCGGAACGCTCCGGCGAAGCACGACAGACCCGTCGCTGTCAAGCGTCTGACCTGCGAAAATGACCTGGGTACCGGAAAATCGTGACACTCGTCACGTGTTACTCTGGAACCCGCGAAAGGGGCCCGCACACATGACGTTCAAGGTCGGCGAGACGGTCGTTTATCCCCACCATGGGGCCGCACTCATCGAGTCCATCGAGACCCGCACCATCAAAGGCGAGGACAAGCTCTACCTCGTGCTCAAGGTCGCACAGGGCGATCTGACCGTCCGGGTCCCGGCCGAGAACTGCGACCTCGTCGGGGTGCGGGACGTGGTCGGTCAGGACGGTCTGGACCGGGTTTTCGAGGTGCTGCGTGCCCCACACACCGAGGAGCCGACCAACTGGTCGCGCCGCTACAAGGCCAACCTCGAGAAGCTCGCCTCCGGCGATGTGATCAAGGTGGCCGAGGTGGTCCGTGACCTGTGGCGCCGCGACAAGGACCGCGGCCTGTCCGCCGGCGAGAAGCGGATGCTGGCCAAGGCACGCCAGATCCTCGTCAGCGAGCTGGCGCTGGCCGAGCACACCAACGAGGACAAGGCGGAGGCCATCCTCGACGAGGTCCTCGCCTCCTGACGGATCACCTTCCGCCCCGGTCGCATCGCGACCGGGGCGGATTGCTGCTTTGTCCCCGGTCAACCGCGGCTACTACGCCCCGACCGAGGCAAACTAGCCGATGTCAGGGTCAAATGATCACGGTCCCGTGATCATTTCGCGACTGGCGCGGACATTCGCCGCGGCTCAGGGCGAGGCCATCGACCAGACGCTGCTGCCGGTCCACAGCTGCTGCCGGTTGGCCATCGGCGTGTGCCGCGGTGGTGCACCCGCCGCCTCCACGGCGTAGCACTCCGGCATGCCGCCGAAGCCGCGCACCGCGGTGAGGACGTCGACCCGCAGCCGTTCGGCGAGGTCCGCCTCGCCGGCCGCGAGCAGGCCGCGCCAGGCGAACCAGTTCTCGAACGGCCAGACCAGGCCGAGGTGGTAGGCGTCGGGCCGGAAGGCCGGGTGGTCCGGGCTGATCGTCCACAGGCCCGAGCCGCTCATCAACGCCCGGACGCCGTCGACCGCGCCGGCGACCCGGGACGGACGCAGGACACCGGACCACAGCAGCATCCCGATCTCGCTGGCCAGGGTCTGCACCGCCCGGCCGTCCGGGCCCTCCAGCGCCAGGGCCGGCCAGCCCGCTCCGTGGTCGAAGAACAGCGCGTCGACCCGGTCGGCGAGCGCCTCGGCCTCGTCCGGGCGGTAGGTCCGCAGCGCCGCGTAGCCGAACGCCTGCGCCGACGCGACGGCGACCGGCGGGTCAGGACGGCGCCCGTCCGGGTGCGCGATGCCGGACCCCTCGAACGGTCCGCCGCCGTCGCGCCACCCCTGGTCGGGCAGCCCGCCCGGGTAGTGCGGGACGTAGCGCAGCAACCCGAGATCGTCCCCGGCGAGCGTCTCGTCCAGCCAGGCTCGCGCCGCGGTGACGGCCGGCCCGTCGAACCCGACCTCGGCGGCGACCACGAGGAAGAGCGGCGTGGCGTCGATCGTGCCGTAGTAGCGGAGCCCGCCGTCCGGCCGGACCGCCCAGCCGTGCTCGCGGTGGAAGTCGGTGGCCTCGGGCCGGTCCTCGTGCAGGATCCTGCCGGGCTCCTCCCGGGTGGCCTCGTCGTACCGGGTGCCTTGACATTCGGCCAGCACCCGCAGGGTGGCCTCGGCCAGGGCGGGCCGGGCGGCACGCACCTGCAGTGAGGCGATCAGCGAGTCGCGGCCGAAGAGGCAGGCGTAGCGCCCGAGCGGTTCGTCCGCGCCCGGTGCGGCCGAGGCCAGCGGCCACCCCTCGTCGGTGGTCAGCCGGTCCACGAGCGCGAGCCCGTCAGCCGCCAGCGCCGCGGTGTCGCCTGGTCCGATCGCCATGGGACATCGAACGTAGCCGAAACCGGGTCCTCGATGCCCGGCGCGGCCGGTCGACCCCCTAGGGTCGGCGGCGCCGGACTTTCTCCCCGGAGGTGTCGATGAAGCCCCGGTTGACGCGCGTGCCCAGCGCGGTCGTCGAGCTGCTGCGGCTGTTCGTGGTGGTCTTCTTCGCCGGGCTCGGCTACTACGTCGCCGCCGTGGTCGACGACGCCGACGAGCCGGTCCTCGGTGCGTTCAGCGTGCTCGGGCTCGGCATCATCCTGGGCTCCGCCCTCGGCTACGTCCTCGGCGGGGT
>JBOGDY010000057.1:0-10184 GCA_050742955.1 Actinomycetes bacterium
ACAGCGTGGCCTTCAGGGACCCCGGCGGGTAGTAGAGGCCCGCGTGCACCACACCGCTGTTGCGCCCGGTCTGGTGCCGGGCGAGCCCCGCCTCCTTCTCCAGCAGGGTGACCTCGGCGGCGGGGTCAACCTCGAGCACCCGCCGGGCCACGGCGGCACCGAGGATGCCGCCGCCGACCACGGCCACCCTGCGGGACATCCGCACCTCCTCGGCGGCTCGATCGCCGGCACCTTGGCATGATGGGGACCGCCGACCGGCACCACCCTAAGGAGGAGGTCCGATGGCCGGTTTCGCCGCCGACGACGCGCGCGAGTTCCTGCGCGAGCACCACTACGCCGTCATGGCGACGTTCCGGACCGACGGCCGGCCCCAGCTCTCACCGGTAACCGCCGCGGTCGACGCCGCGGGAAGCGTGGTGGTCTCCACCCGCGAGACGTCGATGAAGGTCAGGAACCTCCGTCGCGACCCGCGCATATCCCTGTGCCTGCTGACCGCGAGGTTCTTCGGTGCATGGGCCCAGGTCGAGGGTCGGGCCGAGATAGTCGAGCTGCCAGAGGCGATGGACCTGCTCGTCGACTACTACCGGCGGGCTTCCGGGGAGCACCCCGACTGGGAGGACTACCGGCGGGCCATGCAGGACCAGCGCCGGGTGCTGGTGCGGTTCGAGATCGAGCGGGCCGGACCCAACGTCGAGGGATGAGCGCAGGTGCGCGCCGGGCACCACGCCACCGCGTACGACGGAGGCCGCCACCCAGACGGGCGACGGCCTCCGTGACGCGGTGCGACGGTCAGTCGCTGCCGCGCAAGATGGCGATGAGCCGCAGCATCTCGATGTAGAGCCAGACGAGGGTGACCACGAGGCCGAACGCGGCCAGCCAGGCGAACCGCGTCGGCAGCCCGTTGCGCACCCCCTGCTCGGCGAAGTCGAAGTCCAGGATCAGCATGGCGGCGGCCAGGGTGACCGCGAACAGGCCGATGGCGGCGCCGAGCCAGCCGGCCCGGAAGTTGTTGTCGGTGAACATGACGACACCGAGGTTGACCAGGCAGAAGACGAGGTAGCCGCCCATGGCGATCAGGACGGTGCGCTGGAACTTCGGCGTGACCCGGACCCGGCCGCTCTTGTAGGCCCAGAGTGCGACCGCGAAGACGGACAACGTGCCGAGCACGGCCTGGGCGATGATGCCGTCGTAGACGTCCTCGTACATCCGGCTGATGCCGCCGACGAAGAGACCCTCCATGCCGGCGTAGGACAGGATCAGCGCCGCGTTGGTCGACTGCTTGA
Organism: Actinomycetes bacterium; assembly: GCA_050742955.1. Taxonomy (GTDB): domain Bacteria; phylum Actinomycetota; class Actinomycetes; order JACCUZ01; family JACCUZ01; genus CAWIXB01. Next base: position 1,284 of record JBOGDY010000057.1, read on the forward strand.
GCGCGATGACCAGGCCCAGGACCAGGCCGACGATCATGCCGCCGAAGGTGAGCAGCGGGCTGTTGAGGAAGAAGTTGAGCCCGGCCGCCGGGAGGAGCACGGCGAACATCAGGCCGGTCTTGATGACGACGTCGTCCATCGTCATGCGACCGGTCTGCACCCCGGTGGCGGAGGGTGCGGAGTACATCTCCTCGAGTTCTGTCGCGGGCGGGGCCTCGTTGAAGCCGGCGTAGCCTCCGCGGCGCGAGAACGCCTCGCTGCGGTTGAAGACGGGGTTCCTGCTTTCCATGTCTCCCCTCCGGGAACGGCCGCGTCGTCGCGGGATGTGGTGTCAGCCTAACGCGGGCGGGATCCGGGCGGTTCCCGGCGAACGGGGGATGGGGGGTGGGGGACGGTACCCGGAGCGGGATTCGAACCCGCACGCCTCTCGGCCAGGGGTTTTAAGCCCCCTGCGTATGCCAGTTCCGCCATCCGGGCCTGCTTGCCCAGCCTAGTGGCGTCAGCGAGCCGCCTCGTGGAACTCCTCCCGTGGTCGCTGCAGGGAGCCGAGCGAGACCACCTCGCGCCGGAAGAACAGCGCGAGCGTCCAGTCGAGCACCACGCGGACCTTGCGGTTGAAGGTGGGCACCCGGCTCACGTGGTAGGTGCGGTGCATGAACCACGCAAGGAAGCCGCGCAGCTTGACGCCGTAGACCTGGGCGACGCCCTTGTGCAGGCCCAGCGACGCGACCGAGCCGACATGGCGATGGGCGTAGGCGACGGGGTCGCGACCATGGAGCACGCGGGCGATGTTGTCGCCCAGGACCTTCGCCTGCCGTACGGCGTGCTGGGCGCTGGGGCTGCACATCACACCGGGGCCGGCGGTGACGTCCGGCACCGCCGCCCCGTCGCCGGCGGACCAGGCGCCCTCCAGGCCCTCGACCCGCAGGTCGGCACGGCACCGCACCCTGCCCTTGTCGTCGAGCGGCAGGCCGGTGCGCGCGAGCATCGGATGGGCCTTGACCCCGGCGGTCCAGACCAGTGTCTCGGCGTCGAACTCCTCACCGTCGGAGAGCACGATGTGCCCGCCGACGCAGGACTCCAGCCTGGTGTTGAGCCGGACCTCGATGCCGCGCTTGCGCAGCACCTCGACCGTGTAGGTGCCCAGGTCCTCGCCGACCTCGGGCAGGATGCGTCCCGACGCCTCGACCAGCACGAACCGCATGTCGCCCTTGGACAGGTCGGGGTAGTAGCGGGTGGCGTAGCGCGCCATGTCCTCGAGCTCGGCGAGCGCCTCGATGCCGGCGTAGCCGCCGCCCACGAACACGAACGTCAGCAGGGCCCGGCGGGCGGCGTGGTCGCTGACCGACGTGGCGATGTCGAGCTTCTCGAGCACCTGGTTGCGCAGCGCGATGGCCTCCTCGACCTGCTTGAAGCCGATGCCGAGCTCGGCGAGCCCCGGCACCGGCAGGGTGCGCGCGACCGAGCCGGGCGACACCACGACGACCTCGTAGCTGAGGTCGTAGGCCTCGCCGCGGGTGGGCTCGATGCGGGCCACCCTGCGGCCGTGGTCGAGGGAGACGACCCGCCCGGTGAGCACCTCGCAGGAGGACAGGACCCGGCGCAGCGGGACCACGACGTGGCGCGGCTCGAGACTGCCGGCTGCCGCTTCGGGCAGGAACGGCTGGTAGGTCATGTAGGACCGGGGGTCGACGACGATGACCTCGACCCGGCGCTCCTTGATGTCGCGCCTGAGCCGACGTTGCAGCCGGAGCGCGGCGTACATGCCGACGTAGCCGCCCCCGACGACCAGGATGCGGGTCCGCTCACGGCTCATGATCCAAGAGTAGGTGCGTCGTCCGTGGCGAGGGCGGCGGCCCGGCGGAAGACGTCGTCGAGCATGGCCTCGGTCAGGCGGCCGGTGAACGTGTTCTGCTGACTGGGGTGGAACGAGCCGATCACCGGGGTGCTGCCCACCCGCAGCTCGACCCCGTGGCCGAACTCGGGGCGGGGACGGGGAACGGTCACCCCCTGCCGGCCCATCGACGTGAGCACGGACCGCCAGGCGAAGGCACCGAGGGCGACGACGACACGCAGATGTGAGCGCACCAGCCCCAGCTCGGCGTCCAGCCACGCGGCGCAGGTGTCACGTTCCCCTGTCGTCGGCGCGTTGGCCGGTGGCGCACAGCGGACCGCGGCGACCAGGCGGGTGCCGAGCAGGCGCTGCCCGTCCCCGGCGTGCGTGCTGGTAGGGGCGGCGGCAAGACCCGCCCGGTGCAGGGCGGCGAACAGCCAGTCGCCGCTGCGGTCTCCGGTGAAGATGCGCCCGGTCCGGTTGCCGCCGTGCGCGGCCGGGGCCAGACCCACCACGAGGACCCGAGGTGCGGGGTCGCCCCAGCCGGCGATCGGCCGGCCCCAGTAGGGCTGGTCAGCGTAGGAGCGGCGCTTCTCCCTGGCGACCTGCTCACGCCAGGCGACCAGACGCGGGCATGCCCGGCACACGGACACCCGTGCGTCCAGCTCCGCGACGTCCACCGCGGCGGTCGCCAACCGGCGTACGTCCTCGTGCGTCGCCGCGACCGGCGTCAGGGGCGTCGCCGGGTCGTCGGGCCAGCCGGAGCCGGGCGTCACCGGGCTGGTGAACGGCCCTGGCGAGGTCATCTACAGCCGGGTCCTGAACAGGTCCATGGTCCGCCGCCAGGCGGCCCGCGAGTGCTCCTTGTCGTGCACCTCGGGACGGGTGTCGTTGAAGAAGGCGTGGTGCGAGCCGGGGTAGTCGTAGACCTCGACGTCACCGCCGGCCTTCTCGATGGCCCTGACCGCGGTCTGGACGCCGGCCGCGCGGGAGGTACCGTCTTCCTCTGACGCGTGGATCATCGCCGACTTGTTCGCATAGCTGCCCCACGTGGGCGCCATCGACTCCCAGGGCATGGCGGGGTAGAAGCCGACCGCGGCCTTCACCCGGGCGGAGACGGTGCCGCTCCAGAGTGCCAGCGACCCGCCCATGCAGAACCCGAGCGCCCCGACCCCGTTGCCGTCGACGTCACCCCTCCCGGCCAGGTAGGTCGCGGCTCCGTCGACGTCCTTCGCCGCCCGGTCCATGGCCAGGCCCATCAACATGCGCCGGGCCTCGTCGGGCTCGTCGGTCGTCTCCCCGTGGTAGAGGTCGGGGGCCAGCGCGACGAATCCCTCGGCGGCCACCCGGTCGGTGACCTCCTTGATGTGGTCGACCAGTCCCCACCACTCCTGGATCACGATGACACCGGGCGCGCGGCCCGACTCCGGCACCGCGAGGTAGCCCTCGCAGCGGTTGCCGTTGCTGGCGAAGCTCACCATCTCGCCCACTGGGGGCCCTCCTCGAACTCGAGCAGCTGCGGGTTCCTGCGGCCCCTGCACCCTTGCACGACCGCCACCCCGTCCACACCACGGCCTCGCCCGCAGCAGCAGGTCAGCCGACCAGGGACCAGGCGATGCCGTCGAGGATGTCGTGCTCGCTGACCACGACCTCGCCGACGGTCACGTGCTCGAGCACGACCGCCAGCACCAGCGCACCGGCCCCGATGACGTCGACCCTGCCCGGGTGCATGAACGGCAGCGCCGCCCGCTCGTCGTGCGTCATCGACAGCAGCCGGCCGGCCACGGCGCGGACGTCCGCCGCCGGGATCCTCGACAGGTGGATGCGTTCGGGCTGGTAGGCCGGGAGGTCGAGCGCCATGGCCGCGACCGTCGTCACGGACCCGGCGAGCCCGACCAGCGTGCGGGCCACCCCGAGAGGGACCGTCCGGCCGGCGAGAGTGACGGCCGCCTCGATGTCGGACCGGGCCGCGGCGACCTCGCCGGCGGTCGGCGGGTCGGACCGCAGGTGCCGCTCGGTCATCCGCACGCAGCCGACGTCGACCGACCGCGAGGCCTCGGGAGAGCTCGCGCCGAGCACGAACTCCGTCGACCCCCCGCCGATGTCCACCGCAAGGAAGGGCCGGGCCTCGCCGGAGGCCGCGAGCTCGCGCGTGGCGCCGGCGAAGGACAGGGCGGCCTCCTCGTCGCCGGAGATCACCTCCGGCTCGACGCCCAGAGCGGCGACGACGCCGTCCACGAAGTCCCTTCGGTTGGTGACGTCGCGAGAGGCGGAGGTGGCGACGAAACGCACCCGCTCGGCACCGGTGCCGCGGATGACGTCGGCGTAGGTCCGGCAGGCCGCGAAGGTCCGCTCCAGCGCCTCGGCGGCGAAGCGTCGGGTGCGGTCGACGCCCTCGCCGAGCCGCACGATCTCCATCCTCCGGTCGAGGTCGACCAGGGTGCCCGCCGCGGCGTCGACGTCGGCCACCAGCAGCCGGACCGAGTTGGTGCCACAGTCGATGGCTGCGACCCGCGTCACGCTTGCTCCATGACGTCCTGGGGAGGTGGCACGCACGGACCCTCGCGCCACCATCCGGGGACCGCGTCGAGTGCCTCGTCGCCCAGCGGGTTCACCCCCCGTCCCGCGGCGAGCGCGTGACCCACGAGGACGTGCAGGCACTTGACCCGGTCCGGCATGCCCCCGGCGGAGACCCCGTGGATCTCGGGCACCTTCTCGATCTGCTCGCGCCGGGCCACGTAGGACTCGTGCGCCGCGGCGTAACGCTCCCGCAGGGCGGCGTCGGCGGCCAGCCGCCCGGTCATCTCGCGCATCATCCCGCCGGCCTCGAGAGTGCCGATCGCACTCGCCGCCCGCGGGCAGGTCAGGTAGTAGAGCGTGGGGAACGGCGTGCCGTCGGGCAGCCTGGGCGCGGTCTCCACGACGTCGGGCAGGCCGCAGGGGCAGCGGTGGGCCACGGCACGCAGCCCACGAGGGGGGCGGCCCAGCTGCTCCCGCACCGCCGCCTCGTCGGCGTCGTCCAGCCGGGCGGCCATCAGCCCTTGCCCGCCTCCTCCACCGTCTGCCACAGGTCGGTGAACCATGGTCGACGCTGCGGCACCCGCTCCTGCTGGACAGCAGCCACCGGCGCCGGTGCCTCGTCCGGCTCGAGCACGACGTAGGCGGTCTCGCCCGGCAGCACGAAGTGCAGCCGCTCTCGCGCCTGGGCCCTGACGAAGGCCGGGTCGCGCCACCGGTCGCGGTCCCGCTCCAGCTCGGTGACGCGCCGCTGCTGCTGCGCCACCTTCGCCTCGAGGTCGCCGATCTCGCCCCGCTGGGCGAGATACTCCCGCAGCGGGTAGGCCAGCGCGATGGCGAGCAGGCAGACGACGAGCGCCAGCACGGCGGCACGGCCGGTGAGGCTCGTCCGTCGTTGCTGCGCGTCGTCGTCGGTCATCGGCCGGGCTCAGCCCCGTGCCGTGGGAAGGCAGCCCGGCCTGCGTAGCGCGCCGCGTCGTCCAGCTCCTCCTCGATGCGCAGGAGCTGGTTGTACTTGGCGACCCGCTCCGACCGGGCGGGTGCACCGGTCTTGATCTGGCCGCAGTCGGTGGCCACCGCGAGGTCGGCGATGGTGGTGTCCTCGGTCTCACCGGACCGGTGGCTCATCATGGTCCGGTAGCCGTTGCGGTGGGCCAGCGACACGGCGTCGAGGGTCTCGGTGAGGGTTCCGATCTGGTTCACCTTCACCAGCAGCGCGTTGGCGGTCGACTCGTCGATCCCGCGCTGCAGCCGCTGGGGGTTGGTGACGAACAGGTCGTCACCGACGAGCTGCACCCGCTCGCCCAGCGCAGCGGTGAGCGCCTGCCAGCCCGCCCAGTCGTCCTCAGCCAACGGGTCCTCGACCGAGACGAGCGGGTAGGCCCCGACGAGCTCGGCGTAGTAGGCGGACATCTCCTCGGCCGACTTCTTCGCACCCTCGAACGCGTAGGTGCCGTCGGTGCAGAACTCGGTGGCCGCGACGTCCAGCGCCAGCGCGATGTCGTCGCCGAGCGTGAAGCCGGCCTTCTCGACCGCGACGGCGATCAGGTCGAGCGCGTCGCGGTTGCTGGGCAGGTTCGGGGCGAAGCCGCCCTCGTCGCCCAGTCCTGTCGCCAGGCCGCGCTCCTTGAGGACGTCCTTGAGCGCGTGGTAGGTTTCGGCGCCCCACTGCAACGCTTCACGGAACGTCGGCGCCCCGATGGGCGCGATCATGAACTCCTGGATGTCGACGTCGGTGTCGGCGTGCGCGCCGCCGTTGAGGATGTTCATCATCGGCACCGGGAGCAGGTGGGCGTTGGGCCCGCCGATGTAGCGGAACAGCGGCAGCTGGGCCGACTCCGCCGCGGCCTTGGCCACGGCCAGCGACACACCGAGCAGCGCGTTGGCGCCGAGCCGCTCCTTGGTGTCGGTGCCGTCGAGGTCGATAAGGGCCTGGTCGACGAGCCGCTGCTCGCTGGCCTCGTGACCGACCAGGGTCGGACCGATCTCGTCGAGGACGGCGAGGACCGCCTTCTCCACCCCCTTGCCGAGGTAACGCCTACGGTCGCCGTCGCGCAGCTCGACGGCCTCGAACGCACCGGTGCTGGCGCCGCTGGGCACTGCCGCGCGCGAGATCGTGCCGTCGTCGAGGGCGACCTCGACCTCGACGGTGGGGTTGCCGCGCGAGTCGAGGATCTCGCGGGCGCCGACGGCGTCGATGCTCGCCACGGTGGGCTCCTCAGGTGGGGACGACGGGACGGTTCAGGCTACCGGCGGGCAACCGCCGTACGCCGGTCCGCCCCGCCGCCTGCGTTACCGCCCGCGATCGCCCTCCGCTTGTCAGACTCAAGGGGTCCGATGCCCCCGGAGATCTCCATCCGCGCAGAGTGAGACGTTCCGCAGCTTCCCAGCGCCGTCGGACCTGCGGAACGTCTCACTCGGATGCCCGGCGGCGGGCCAACCCCTCGCCACGCGCCGAGCGCGGACCCGCCGCGCAGCGGTGTCACACGCCGAGCAGGCTGCGCAGGTGGCGCGGCGGCGGTGACCCGTGGGCGAGCATGGTGTCGTGACGTTGCCGCACCGTGAGGTCGGCGCGCGCCCGCGTCAGGTCGGTCACGAGGTCGCGCACCTCGACGTAGCCGACGTAGTAGGTGGACAGCTGACCACTGGTGAGCAACGCGCGCCGCCACTTTCCGGCCGCCTCGCCCTCCTCCTGGTGGCCCCGCTCCATCATCAGCCGCATCGCCTCGTCCTCGGTCATGCCGTGCGCGTGCACGCGCGCGTCGAGGATCGCGTTGATGGTCATGCGGAGCTGCATCTTCAGCTGCTGCATGCGGACCGCGTCGCCAAGCCCTTCCGCGGACCGGTAGCCGGCGTCGGCCATCAGCTCCTCGGCGTAGACCGCCCAGCCCTCGACGAACGACCCGCTCCACAGCGCCTTGCGGACCGGCACCTCCGAGACGTGCCGGCTGTTGTGCGCCAGCTGCAGCACGTGGCCCGGCATGGCCTCGTGCACCGTCAGGTTGTACAGCATGTGGGCGTTGTACTCGCGGTAGAAGGACCGCACCCGGTCCCGCGACCAGTTCTCCGGGGTGGGTGACACCGCGAAGTAGGTCGGCAGCGACGAGGTCTCCAGCGGGCCCGGCGGGTCGCAGTAGGCGACGGCCACCCCCCGGTGGATCTCCGGCATGACGATGATCTTCACCGGGTCGTCGTGGACGGTCACGAGGTCGCGCGTGCGCACGAACTCGGTGGTCTCGGCCATGGCCCGCTCGCAGAGACCGACGATCGTGGCGTCGTCGACGTGACCGTCCTCCGCGAGCCGGTCGAGCACCCGGCGTACCTGCCGCTCGGGGTCGCCGCCGGGGTCCAGTCGCGCTGCGGTTGCCGCGATCCGCTCCTCGATCAGCGCCAGGTCCGACTCGGCCCGGGCCAGCACGGTGTCGGCGTCGTTGGCCGCGTCCAGCGACAGCGCGAGCTTGCGGGCGTACCGTTCAGCGCCCAGGCGCGGGTCGCGGTCGGCGCTGTCGAGCCGGGAACGCAGCCAGTCGATGTGCCCGTCCACAGCAGCGATCGCCAGGTCACGGGCCGGCTCGACCTCGGCGCGGACACCGGGCTCCTCCCCCAGCGAGCGCTCGAGCTCGGTGGCCAGCAGGGTGCGGGTGCCGGTGAACTGGCCGATCGCCGTCTCGACGTGCACCCGCGGCATGTCGGCGAGCGACCGGCGTGCGGTCTCGAGCGCGGCGGGTACGGCGTGGAGCCGCCCGGCCGCGGAACGCAGCCGGTCCCCGAGCGGGGCGAAGTCGCGCGCCAGCAGGGTGTAGATCGCGGTTCCCGGGTTCGCCTGCAGCGGGTCCCACTGGTGCTCGCGCAGCTCCTCGAGCTCGAACCGCCGGGACTCGAGCTGGTTGCGCAGCATGGCAGCGTCCACCCGCTCGTCGAGCGAGAGGTCGCCGTCGTCCAGGGCGTCGAGATCGCCGAGGCGACCGGACGCCCAGCGCAGCTCGTCGTCGAGGGCACGCTCGCTCCGGTCGCCGAGCCGGTCGTCGAAGCGGTGGTCCCCGAGGGTGGTGGCCGACTCCGGGTTCAGCTCGAGGAGCTCGTCGAGAACTGCCCGCGCGGTAGCCGGGAAGGTTGCTGCAGGGGACGTCATGATGGCCGAGGGTACGTCGGCTCCGGTCCGTGCGGGAGGGCTAGCGCTGCTCGCGCCCCTCCGCCCCCTCGGTCTGCGCCTGTCGCTGCTTCACGACCAGGTCGATCGTCACGGCCTGCTCAGCCGCCTCCCAGGCGGCTCGCTCGGCGGCCAACCGCTGCTCCGCCGCCGCCTGCTCCCGCGCCTGCGCCTCGGCCGCCGCTTTCGCCTCCGCCGCTGCCCGTTGCTCCGCCGCCGCCTGCTCCCGCGCCTGCGCCTCGGCCGCCGCCTTCGCCTCCGCCGCTGCCCGTTGCTCCGCCGCCGCCTGCTGCCGCGCCCTCGCCTCCGCCGCCGCCTTCGCCTCCGCCGCCGCCTTCGCCTCCGCCGCCGCCTTCGCCTCCGCCGCCGCCCTCGCCTCTGCGGCCGCCTTGGCCTCGGC
>JBOGDY010000058.1:0-9967 GCA_050742955.1 Actinomycetes bacterium
CAGCCTCTCGTCCGCGTGGCCGAACGGTGCCTCGCGGCTCAGGCCGTCGCCGGTGCCGTAACCGTCGAGCGAGATGGAGAAGAACTGGACGCGGGCGAGTGACATGGCTGCTGCTCCTACGGTGTCGAGAATCAGCGGACGACGCGGTACCGCGTGTGGACGGCGAACGGCGAGTGGTGGACGCCGAGGATCTCCAGGTCGACGTCGTGGCTGATGCCCTCGAACAGCCGCTTGCCACCGCCGAGCACGACCGGCGCGACGGAGATCGCCAGCTCGTCGACCACGCCGGCCGCGAGGCCCTGGCGGATCAGGTCGGCCCCCCCGCCGAGTGAGACGTCGCGGTCACCCGCGTGCTCACGAGCCCGGGCCAGCGCCGCCTCGAAGCCGGAGACGAACTCGAAGCCCGCCTCGGCCGGGGGCTGCTCGTCGACCCGGTGGGTGAGCACGACCAGGGTGCCCGGAAACGGGTTGGTGCCGCCCCAGGCGCCCGAGGCGTCGTACATCCCGCGGCCGACGACCCCGCCGCCGATCGTCGAGATCAGGTCGTCGTAGAAGGCCTTGTCCTCGCCTGACATTCCGAAGGAGTGCTCGTCCTCGTAGGTCCACGGTCCGCCCATCACCCAGTAGTGCAGCCGCTCCCCGCCGGTGCCGAGGCCGTTCCCGGGCCTGTCGTCCGGCCCGGTGACGTAGCCGTCGAGCGACGTCGTGATGCCTGCGATGACCTTGCCCATGGGAACCTCCTACGTCGTGTTTGACAGGTACGACCGTGGCACGGCCCCCGAATCATCGGTCGGCCGGTCGAGATCCGCACCTCCATTTGCCGCGACGGCGACGCCCGGTACGAACGCCTCTCACGATCCGTACGGGCATCGACGACTCGATCCTGGCCGACTCGGCGCAGTACCGTCGTCGAGGAGCCGCGGTGTGCTGTCACGTTTCCGGCCGCTGTCTCGTCTCGGGTGTCGAGAGATAGTCGAGACGTGAGGTGAACGATGCACGTTTACATCGCGGGTGGTACAGGCGCCATCGGGACGAGGTTGATCCCGCAACTGGTCGAGCGCGGCCATCGGGTCACGGCGACGACGACGGACCCGGCGAAGAGGGCCGGGCTCGAGAGGCTGGGTGCGCACCCGGTGGTCGTCGACGGGCTGCACAGCGCTGCGGTGGGCGAGGCGGTGGCGACGGCCGAGCCGGATGCCGTCGTCCACCAGATGACCGCGCTGGCCGGGAAGATCGACCCGAAACACTTCGACCGGTCGTTCGCGCTCACAAATCGACTGCGCACTGAGGGCACCGACCACCTGGTCGCCGCCGCGCAGGCCACCGGAGTACGGCTGATCGTCGCCCAAAGCTTCACGGGCTGGCCCAACATCCGCTCCGGCGGGTGGGTCAAGGACGAGGAGGACCCACTGGACCCGGAACCGCCGACGGCACAGCGGGAGTCGTTGGCGGCGATCCGCTACCTCGAGGAGACCGTGCGGAAGGCAGACGGCACGGTGCTGCGGTACGGCGGGTTCTACGGCGACGCCGATGACCCGATGGTCGGCATGGTGCGAATGCGGCGGTTCCCGATCGTGGGTGGCGGCACCGGCTACACGTCCTGGGTGCACCTCGACGACGCGGCAAGTGCGACGGCGCTGGCGCTGGAGAAGGAGGTCCGGGGTGTCTTCAACATCGTCGACGACGAGCCCGCTCCGGCCTCGGCGTGGTTGCCGTACCTCGCCGAGTGCGTCGGAGCGAAGCCGCCACTGCGGCTACCGGTCTGGGGGGCCCGGCTTGCCGCCGGGGAGGTCGCGGTCTCGATGCTGACCCGGACCCGCGGCTCATCCAACGGACGCGCGAAGCGCGAGCTTGGGTGGGAGTTGCGCTGGCCGTCCTGGCGGCAGGGCTTCCGCCACGGCTTGGCGACGGAGGGCTAGGACGTGAGCGCCGAGCAGTTCGAGGAGCTGCGCCCGCTGCTGTTCTCGATCGCCTACCGGATCCTCGGCAGCGTCAGCGAGGCCGAGGACGCGGTCCAAGAGACCTGGTTGCGCTACCACGCGAGCACCACGCCGCCGCTCTCGCCCAAGTCCTTCCTGTCGGCGGTGGTGACCCGGGTCTCGATCGACGTCCTGCGGTCGGCGCGGCTTCGCCGCGAGTCCTACGTCGGCCACTGGCTGCCCGAGCCCCTGCTGACCGACCACGAGTCGCCGGCGTACCCCGTCCCGGAGCGCGCCGCGGAGCTCGCTGACTCGCTGTCGATGGCCGCGTTGTTGCTGCTCGAACGGCTGAGCCCGGAGCAGCGCGCAGTCTTCGTGCTGCACGACGTGTTCTCATTCCCGTTCGGCGAGATCGCCGACGTGATCGGGAAGTCCGAGGCCGCTTGTCGGCAACTCGCGTCGCGCGCCCGCCGCCTGATGGAGGACGGCAGGCCGCGGTTCGACGTGGACCGGCGCCGGCGCGAGGAACTCGCCGCCCGCTTCTTCGACGCCATGACGGCCGGAGACGTCGATGCGTTGCGACGGCTGCTGGCCGCCGATGTCGAGGTGTACGGCGACGGCGGCGGCAAGGCGCCGCAGTGGATGCGGGTGATCGCGGGCGCGGACAACGTCGCGCGGATGTTCGGCGGGCTGGGACGGCGGTTCGCAGGCTCCGGGCTCCAGGTCGAGCCCCACGAGGTCAACGGCCAGCCGGGCGCGGTGCTGCGTGACGTGGAAGGTCGGGTGATCAACGTCTTGGCGTTGGATGTGCTCGACGGCCGGGTCCGGGTCGTCCGGTCGATCATCAATCCCGACAAGCTCCGGCACATCGGCCCGGTGGCCGACGCCTGGGCTCTGCTTCGGGAGACCCCGCACGACCCTGGCCGATGAGACCGGGCGGACCCGTCCGCCTGGTCGGGGCGACACTCCGAGCGTCTGTGCTTCCGACTATCTACTTACCGGATCTTTACTCACTTTGTGGGTGCTTTAGGGCTTAATGATGGATCTATCCCCTTTGGGGGGGTTACGGGCGCATGTTCGCCGGGCGTGAGGAGCTCGACTGTGGCGACACCCCTGACCCGAACGCTCAACCTGAATGGCCGGGCCTGCACGGTGTCGGTCGATGATGACGGTGAGCAGCTGTTGTACGTGCTGCGCAACCACCTGGACCAGGTCGGTCCGAAGTTCGGCTGCGGGGTCGCGCAGTGTGGCGCGTGCACCGTCCTCGTGGATGGCGAGATCAGACGGTCGTGCGTGACCCCGCTGCGTACCGTTCCCGAGGGGGCGGCGGTCACGACGCTCGACGGGTTGGGCACGCCGAAAGAACCGCACCCGATGCAGGCGGCGTTCATCAATGAGCAAGCGGGCCAGTGTTCCTACTGCATCAACGGGATCCTGATGGGCGCCTACGGATGGCTGCAGCAGCGCAAGGCCTCCGGCAACAGGACGGTGCCCACCGAGGAGGAGATCGCGGCCTTCCTCTCTGGCGAGGCGTCGGGCTCGACCCGGAACTACCTGTGCCGATGTGGCGCGCATGCGCGAATCTTGCACGCGGTCCGCCTGGCGGCTCAGGAGGTCCTCCGATGACCGCGACCGAGCTGAGCCGGCGCGAGTTCCTGATCGGCGTCGGATCTGTTGCCGTCTCGTTCAGCCTGGGTCCGAGCCTCCTCGGCACGTCACCTGCGGTCGCGGCGGATCTGCGCGGGGTGCGGATCGACGAGACCACGGCAGCGGACTCGCTGGCCTGGCTGATCCTCACGCCTCAGAGCATCACAATTCACAGCGGCAAGGTGGAGCTGGGCACTGGGGTGCGTACCGCGCTGACACAGATCGTGCTCGAGGAGCTGCACTACGCCTCCGCGCGCGTCGAGTACCTTCAGGGCGACACGCTCACCACACCCGACCAGGGCACAACGGCGGGGAGCAAGTCGCTGCAAGACGGTGGGCCGGAGCTACGGCAAGCGGCGGCGACCGCCTTCCAGGCTCTGCTCGACCTGGCCGCCGGGGCTCTTGCCGCCCCCAAGGACCGGCTGAACGCAAGCGACGGCGTCATCTCCGACACCGGCAGCGGACGGAGCGTCTCGTACCAGCGCCTGCTGGCTTCCGCCGAGTCCGTGTTGACGGCCGACCCCTCGGCACCCCTCGCCCCCCCGTCGAGCTACGAACTGGTCGGAACGCCGGTGGCTCGCGCGGAGCTGCCCGGCAAGCTGACGGCGCGGTTCAGCTTCATCCAGGACGTCAAGGTGCCGGGGATGCTGCACGGGCGGGTGATCCGGCCCGCTGGCCGCAACGCCACCTTTGTCTCCGTCGACCCCGAATCGCTGGCGCGGGCGCTTGCCATTCCTGGGTTCGTGAGGCTGGTGCAGCAGGACAACTTCGTCGGCGTCGTTGCCAAGACCGAGTGGGCCGCGATCCAGGCGGCCAACTCCAACACCGGTGTACGCGTGGTCTGGGAGGACGGGCAACCGCTGGTGCCGCAGGCGTCGTTGCCGCAGGCACTGCGCGATCCCCAGAACCACTACCGGACTGTCGAGGAGGTCAAGGTCGGCGACGTCGAAAGCGGGCTCGCGGGCGCGTCGGTCACCCGCCAGGCGAGCTACTTCTCGCCCTTCCAAATGCACGGGGGGATGGGCCCGTCCTGCTCGGTCGTCGACGTCCGCGACAGGCCAGACCCCAAGACGGGTGTGGTGGCGACCGTCTGGTCGTCGACGCAGAGCGTTTACCGGCTCCGGACCACGATCGCCAACCTGCTCGGTCTGCCGGAGGGGGACGTGCGCGTCATCTACGAGGAAGGGGCGGGGTGCTACGGGCACAACGGTGCCGACGACGTCGCAGCGGACGCGGCGCTGATGTCCAAGGCGGTCGGCAGGCCGGTGCGGGTCCAGTGGTCGCGGCAGGACGAGCACGGCTGGGAGCCGCTGGGACCGGCCATGGCGCACGACATGCGCGGCGGCGTCACTGACGGCAAGGTCGTCGCCTGGGAGCACCTGCTCTACACACCCCCACACAACACCCGGCCCTCCGGCAGCCCGGGAACGGTGATCGCAGGACAGCTCACCGGCCGCCTGCCGGCGCCACTACCCACCGCCGCGGGCAACACCGGCGGCCGCAACGCGCCGGTCACCTACGCGTTCACCAACAATCGGTTGCTCTCCCACCTAGTGCGGACCTTCGAGACGACCGGCCCCGACTCCAACCTGCCGGCTTCGCCCCTGCGGTACCGCTTCCTGCGGTCCACGGCCTTGCGGTCGCTCGGCGGCGTCTCCAACACCTTCGCCAACGAGTCGTTCCTCGACGAGCTCGCGGCTGCGGCCGGCGAGGACCCGCTCGAGCTCCGGCTCAGGTCTCTCGACGACCCGCGTGCCGTGGATGTGGTCAGAGCCCTCTCCGACGCGTGGGCCGCTCGTCCGCGCGGCGGTGATGGCACCGGTGCCGGCATCGCGTTCGCCCGCTACGAGACCGAGTACACCTACGCCGCCGTGTACGCCGAGGTCACGGTCGACGCCGCCACCGGCGTGGTACGCGTTCAGCGAGTGCTCGTCGCGCACGACTGCGGCCTGGTGGTCAACCCCGACGGGTTACGCAACCAAATCGAGGGCAACGTCATCCAGGGCATCAGCCGAGCGCTCAGAGAGGAAGTCCACTTCGACTCCCGGGGCGTGACCAGCGTGGTGTGGCAGCAGAACCAGTCCAACCCGACACCGCAGTACCCGATCCTCAAGTTCAGTGAGGTACCGCGAATAGACACCGTGCTGATCAACCGACCTGAGGAACCGGCATGGGGTGCCGGCGAGCCGACCATCGTGCCCGTGCCTGCGGCGATCGGCAACGCAGTGTTCGCGGCCACCGGAACACGTATCCGCGAGCTCCCCATGACCCCGACCCGGGTGCGCACGTCAATGCAGTCAGCCTGAATTCCGGCACCTGCTTCTACGACAGAGGGCAACCGTGCGATCTCAGTGCGCCGGAGCAGGGCTACTGCGCGACGCCGACTGTCTTTTGTCAAGAAATGTGTCGATGTTCGTACTATCGCCTTGATTAGGACTATGGGATCATTTTGCGCAAACCGGTGGCCCCTCGGAGGGGCTCAACTGCGGAGGCATCATGCGTACCTTGGCCACCCTCGGCGCGGCGGCAGCACTCACCCTCACCCTCCTCGGCCCGACGCCCGCATCGGCCGCACCGGCGATTCCGCTCAACGGCGAGCAAGAGCCGGCCGCCGCCGACAACGACGGACACGGGTTCTTCGCCTACGACGTGGACGGCACCACCTTCTGCTACACCCTCGAATGGGATGACATCGACACCGCGACAGCGGCGCACGTCCACAAGGCGCCACGCAACGTCGCCGGCCCGGTCGTCATCCCGCTCAACATCGGCGACGGTTCGGGCGCACCGGTGTCTGCCTGCAGAGAGATCGACCCTTCACTGGCCGCCGACCTTGCCGCGAACCCGAAGGCCTACTACGTGAACGTCCACAACGCGCCGTTCCCCCCAGGCGCGATCAGGGGCCAACTCAAGTAGGACCTTCGTGGAAAGCTGCTCCGATTTGACCTGTCCGCGCGGGCGACGAGTGGCGAGTTGGCCGAGGACGCGTCGCGCGTAACGGCGTCCAGTTCCGTGCGCTCCGCGTGCATTGACGTCCGGCTCGGTGGGCCACGTGGATTGGTACAGGATGCCCACCGTGCCGATCGGTTATCTGGTGACCGCGACGCTCGTCGCGTTGTGCACGCTGCTCGCCCTGGCGCCGCTGCGCCGGCCGTGGGCGCTTGGCCGGATGAGCTGGCGTTTCGCGTTCTTGCTCAACGAGCTGCCGTTCGTCGCCTTCTGCTATCTCCTCGCCTCGACCTTGTTGGCCATCGGCCAGGGGGACATCGACTCGCCCTACGGTTGGCTGGCCCTCGGTGTGGCCGTCCTGGCGATGGCGGGGCTTCCGGCCGTCGCCTGGCGGGGGCTGCGGGCCGGGCCGGCGGTCGACCACGCACTGAGAGAGGGCCTCGGTGCTGACTGGCGCACCTCCATCGACGCCGGGATGGCCGCACGGCTGCGCCGCCGCCTTCCGGTCGCCCGCATCCTGTTCGCGCCGTTCTCCGTCCGGCGTCACGACGTCGAACGGCTGTCGGACATCCGCTACGGCGACGCAGGCAGGAGAAACCTGCTCGATGTCTACCGCCAACGCTCCCGTCCGTCGGGCGCACCGACCCTGGTCTTCCTGCACGGGGGAGGGTTCGTCAGCGGCAGGAAGAGCCGCGAGGCGCGTCCTCTCATCCACCGGCTCGCGAGCCAGGGTTGGGTGTGCATCACTGCGAACTACCGCCTGAGTCCGGCCGCGAGGTTCCCCGATCACCTGATCGACGCCAAGAAGGTGATCGCCTGGGTGCGGGAACACGGCCACGAGTACGGCGCCGACCCGGCGGTGCTGTTCGTGGCCGGTAGCTCCGCGGGCGGTCACATGGCCGCGATGGCTGCCCTCACGCCCAACGATCCTGCGTTCCAGCCCGGCTTCGAGCGCGCGGACACCTCGGTCACCGCCGCAATCTCTCTTTACGGCTACTACGGCACCCTCGACACCAACCCGCGGGTGGGCCCCTTGCGCGGCGACAAGCGGCCCCCCTCGTCACCACTGGCGTACGTCCGACCCGATGCGCCACCGTTCTTCGTGGCGCACGGCGATCTGGACACGTACGTGCACGTGGACAGCGCCCGACTCCTCGTCGAGAGACTGCGGAGAACGTCGTCGAACCCCGTCGTCTACGCGGAGCTGCCCGGCGCGCAGCACTCGTTCGACCTGTTCCATTCCATCCGCTTCGAGACGGTCGTCGATGCGACCGAAGCCTTCGCCGCCTGGGTCAGGTCGCGAGGTGGCGGTCGAAGAAGGCGACCGTACGGCGCATGGACAACGGCCAGTCCGGGCCGAACGCGTGGGCCTCGCCCTGGTAGGTGAAGAGGCGGGCGTTCTTGCCCTGACGGCGCAGCTCGGCGAGCGTCGTACGCGACCACCGGATCGGACAGCTCTCGTCGGCCGTGCCGTGGTGCATCAGGACCGGCTCGGTGATGCGGTCGAGGAAGGTGACCGCCGAGACGTTGCGCCAGAACTCGGGGTCGCGCTCCGGTGAGCCGTGCTTTCGAATGATGCTGCGGGCCAGATCCCGCCGATCGGACTCACCGCGGATCCACCGGTCGAAGTTGTCGACTGCGTCGGAGCTCACCGGCGCGAACACTACGGCCGCATCGACGAGACCCGGCTGCGCGACCAGGGCGTTGTAGGTGACGCCGCCGCCCATCGACCGGCCGAGCAACCCCACCCGATCGCCGTCGAGGTAGGGGAGGGAGGAACGCTTGATGGCGAGCACGGCGTTGATGACGTCCTCGGTATAGCCGAGCCGCAGGTCCCGCTCGGTCCGCGGGTCGTCGTCGGAGGCTGCGTGGTTGCGGTAGTCGGTGTGCAGCACGACGTACCCGTGGCGCGCCAGGTAGTCCTGCTCGCGCATGAGCCCCTGGCCGTTGTCGTAGATATCCGGGTGGATGTATCCGTGGTTCAGGACGAGGGCCGGGAACGGCCCGCCGCCGGTCGGGACATTCATGACGCCCGAGATGCGCAGGTCACCGCTGCGGTAGGTCACGAAGTAGCGGGTGTAGGCGTCGGTGCGGGCCAGCACCCGGCCGGTGCGCAGCGCCCGCCCGTGGTAGTCCTTCGCCATCAACGCCTGCAAGGACACGGGGTTCGGCGGCTCCGCCGACGCGGACGTGGATGACGCTGGGGAGGGTGCGGGCGCCGAGGTCGACGAGGGTCCCGGCGCCGAGGTCGACGTCGGCGCCACCGGAGCGGCCGAGCGCCCTTCGGGGGCGGTTGACGTGCAGCCGGCGGCTCCCAGCAGGCCGGCGAGGACCAACCACGGCCAGCTCCTCCGACCTCGGGTCACCGACCCATCCTGCCCGGCGCGACGGCTGCTCGCCCAGGCCGCGGGGCTACCGGTCAGGCCGGGGCAACCAGGTCGGCGAAGTCGGGGTGCCTCTCGATCCACGCTCTGACGTAGGGGCAGCGTGGGACCACCTGCAGGCCCCGCGACCGCGCGTCGGTCAGTGCCCCGCGGACCAGGGTGCTGGCGACGCCCTCACCCTCGAACTCGGGCACGGTCTCCGTGTGCGTGAAGACGAGACGGTCATCCTGCCGTCGGTATGCGCCGATCGCGGCCAGCCGGCCGTCACCGGTCGTGGCCTCGTAGCGGTCCCGGTCGGGCGCATCGCGCACCGTCAGGTCGATCGTTGCTCCCATGCTGGCTCCCTGCGAGCGGCTCGGACCTGCGCGATGCCCCCTCCCGCAAACGACTAACCGGCCGACGGTAGTCCCGTCAGCCCAACCGGACGGCGAGGCGGTCGAGGAAGGGCACCTGGCCCTTCACCAGCTTGCCGCGGGCTGCGGCGAGGTCGAACCACGCGACCCGGTCGAGCTCGGGGAACTCCTGCATCCGGCCGGATCCGCGGGGCCACTCGAGCAGGAACGTGTTGCTGACCACGGTGGCAGGGTCGAGGTCGGCCTCGAGAGCCCAGACAGAGACGACCTTCCCGCCAGCCTGGCGGACCGACCCCAGGTCGAGCAGCGAACCCGCAGGCAGGTCCAGGCCCAGCTCCTCGGCGAACTCCCGTCGGGCGGCGTCGACCAGCTCCTCATCAGGGTTCGGCTCCCCCTTGGGGACCGACCAGGCAGCCTCGTCGCGGCGGGCCCAGAACGGTCCACCCATGTGCCCGAGAAGCACCTCGAGGCCGGACCCCTTGGTCCGGAACAGAAGGACCCCGGCGCTCTGCCTGGCCGCCATGGCTGAGCGTCAGCTGGTCTCGGGATCGGCGCTGTTCGGCATCGCGGCGGACTGTAGCGCAGGAATCGGCGGGCCGGTCCCGCCGTTGTCAACGGTGACCGACACACGACAAGGGAGAGTTCATGGCGACGGTGCAGGCCACCGCGACGACGTTCGACCAGATCGTCACCGACAACGACATCGTGCTCGTCG
>JBOGDY010000059.1:0-9615 GCA_050742955.1 Actinomycetes bacterium
GGTACACACCGACGGCGCGGGCCCGCCACGCCGGGTGCGCGACGTCGCCGACCGCGGCGAGCAGGGTGGGGTAGACCAGCGCGGTGCCGGCGCCGAGTAGCACGGCGGCCGCGGCCCACGCGGCGAACGAGTCGACTGCGGCGACCGCGGCGAGCGCGACGGCCTGGGTGAGCATCCCGGTGACGATGAGCGGTTTGCGTCCGACCCGGTCCGACCAGGCGCCGGTGACGAGTTGCCCGAGCCCCCACATGGCCGGGTAGAGCGCGGCGAGGACGCCGATGCGGGTCACGGACAGCCCGGCGGCTGCGAAGTGGATGGGGAACAGGCCCCAGGCGAGCCCGTCGTTGAGGTTGTTCACCAGTCCCGCCTGGCTCGCCGAGGAGAGCGCCGGCTCCCGAAGCGACGTCTGGGCGAACACCTCGCGGCTGGTGAGGTCGCCGCGCAGCTGGTCGTGCCGGCCATCGCTGCGCTGGTGGTGGGTGCCGGCCTCGAGGCGGGCGTGGCCGCGGGTCTCGTGGACTGCGAGGGTGGACAGGCCGAGGCCGAGCGCGGCGAACGCGATACCGAGGTAGAACGGCTCCGGGCGCAGCCCGTACTCGGCGGCGAGGTACCCGGTGGCGAGCGCGGTGGCGGCGACGGCGCCGTACCCGGCGGCCTCGTTCAGCCCCATCGCCAGCCCGCGGCGGGCGGGTCCGACGAGGTCGATCTTCATGATGACGGTGGTCGACCAGGTGAGCCCCTGGCTGATGCCGAGCAGCACGTTCGCGGCGATGACCCACCCCCAGCCGGGGGCCCAGATGAGCAGCAGCGGCACGGGGATCGCGACGAGCCAGCCGAGGACCAGGACCGGTTTGCGTCCGTAGCGGTCCGACCAGGTGCCCGCGAGGTAGTTGGTGGCGGCTTTCGCGAGGCCGAACGCGAGGATGAAGGTGAGCGCGGCGGTGTGGGCGGTGAGGTGGAACTCGCGGTCGGCGAGCAGCGGCAGCACGGTGCGTTCCTGGCCGAGCATCCCGCCGACCAGCGCGTTGACGGTGACCAGGAGCGCGAACTGCGCGGCGTTCGCGCGGAGGCCCAGACGCAGCGGGCGTCCGGGTTCCGTGGGTGGCGCGCTCGGTGTCGGGGTCACCCTCCTGTCTCCAACGGGGCGCGGTGCGCGGTGGCCCAGTCGTCGGCACCTCCCACCAGGACGGTCACGTCGCGGCGACCGGCACGCTCGAGGATGCTGGCGGCGGTCATGGCGCGTTCGCCGTGCCCGCACATGACGACGGTTGGGCCGTTCGGCAGCTGTCCGACGCGGGCGGGGAGGTCGCCCAGCTCGATGTGGCGTGCGCCCGGAAGGTGACCGTCGGCGAACTCGGGGCGTTGGCGCACGTCGAGCACCGTCTGGCCGTCGACCTGGTCCGCGGCGACGACCGGGGTGGCGGTCGTGGATAGCCCGGCGGCGGTCCACGCGTCCATGCCGCCGGCGACCTCACCGATCACGTTGTCGTACCCGACCTTGGCGGCCTGCCAGAAGACCTCGCCGGGATCCTGGTCGGCGTTGCGCAGCACGAGCAGCGGCCTGTCGTTTGGCGCGATCCAACCGAGCCAGGTCGCGAACGCGTCCCGCAGCGGGATGGAGAGCGACCCGGGCACGTGTCCGGCCGCGTAGTGGGTGACCGGGCGCACATCGACGAGTTCCGCATCGCGGCCCAGCAGCGCACCGGCCTCGTCCGGAGGTAGCGGGCGCAGCGCTGGGGCCCTGTCAAGCAGCGCGGGGCCGCGGCGATTCGCCTCGGCCAGGCGCAGGAAGTACGGCGGGAACGTGCCGAGCGAGCCGAGCAGTGCCGTCACGAATTCGTCTTCATCCGCGGCCGCCAGCAGCGGGTTGGTGGCCTTCTCCCGGCCGATGCTGCTGGTCCGCTCGGCGCTGGGCGGCGCGGAGCAGAACGAGCCGGCGCCGTGCGTGGGCCAGACCGCGGCGTCCTCGGGCAGGGTGAGCAGTCGGTGCAGGGAGTGGTACTGGGCGCGGGCCAGCTCCTCTGTGCGGTCGGGGTCCACGAGGTCGGTGCGGGCCGCGGCCCCGACCAGCAGCGAACCGCCCGTGAACACGCCCAGCGACGTCTCGCCGTCGAGGAGCAGGAACGCGACGTGCTCGTCGGTGTGGCCGGGAGTGGTGAGGGCGCGCAGGCGCAGGCCGCCCAGATCGACCTCGTCCTCGTCGCCGAGGCCGGTGTGCGCGAACTCGCGGCGGCCGGCTGCGGAGCCGAGCACGGTGGCGTTGTCCGCGGCACCCAGTTGGCGGGCGCCGGAGAGGAAGTCCGCGTGCAGGTGCGTGTCGGCGGCGTAGGCAACCCGCAGGCCGTGCTCGTGCGCGGCGGCGTGGACTGGGCGCAGGTCGCGGCTGGCGTCGACGACGAGAGCGCGCCCGTCGCCGAGGTCGACCAGATAGGCGCTGTTGCCCAGCCCGGCGTCGACCATCGGGACGATGGTCGGCATGCTCATGGCGTCGACTCCGGGCTCCCGGTTGCCGCGCCGGGATTGATGCCCGGCGCGCTTTCACCGGGCTGCACCGGCTTTCCGAGCACCGCCAGGACGACATTGGTGTCGAGCTCGCGACCGGCCTGCGCGCTCAGCGCCGCCATCATGCTCACCTCGCCTGCTCGTGACACGAACGAATCTGTTCAACTATCCACTTGAATGATGCCCAATCGAGCGTATCCTCGTCAAGGGAACGCTTGAACAGATGGAGTGCGCTGGATGGGAGGCCGGGATGGGTGGGCGGGCGGCGAAGGATGCGCTGTTCGACGGGCTGGCCCGCGTCGCGAGGGCGGTCGGGAACGGGCGTCGCGCCGAGATCGTCGACCTGCTCGCCCAGGGCGAGCGGTCGGTGGAGGCGGTCGCCGATGAGCTCGGGCAGAGCGTCGCGAACACCTCCCAGCATCTGCAGCATCTGCTGCGCGCCGGTCTGGTGCACACCCGGCGGGACGGGAACCGCATCTTCTACTCGCTGGCCAGCCCGCGGGTGGCGGAGCTGTGGGCAGCGGTGCGCGACGTCGCGGCCGAGCATGTCGCCGAGCTTGACCAGCTCGCCGCCGCCTATCTCGGGGACCGGTCCAAGCTGTCCACCGTGGGCCGTGACGAGCTCGCCCGGCGTCTGACCGACGGGGACGTGGTCGTTCTCGACGTGCGGCCCGAGTCGGAGTACCGGACCGGACACGTGGCCGGCGCGGTGTCGTTGCCGGTCGACGAGCTGACCCGCCGGCTGCGCGACCTGCCGAAGGACCGCGAAGTGGTCGCCTACTGCCGCGGCCCGTTCTGCGTGTACGCCGACGACGCCGTCCGCGCCCTGACCCGCCGCGGCTACCGGGCCGCCCGCCTCGAGGACGGTTACCCCGAATGGGCCCGCGCCGGCCTCCCGGTTCAGGAAGGCCATGGCTGACCCGCCGGAGGGGACAGGCGTCCATCCGGGGCTCGCCGGCAGCGTGGGCTACCTGGACTACAACGCGACCACTCCCGTGGACCCGCGGGTCGTGACGGCGATGTTGCCCTACCTGACCACCCACTTCGGCAACCCGTCCAGCGCGCATTCCTACGCGGCCGCCCCCCGGCACGGCCTCGACGACGCGCGTCAACAGGTCGCCGGGCTCATCGGGGCCCGGCCCGAGGAGATCGTGTTCACCGGCAGCGGGTCCGAGGCCGATGCCCTGGCTGTCCGCGGTGCCGCACTGGCGGCGTCCGGATCCGGTCCGCGACCGCACGTCATCACCCAGACCACCGAGCATCCCGCGCTGCTCGCCGCGTGCCGCGCCCTGAACCGCGAGCTGGGCGCGGACATCACGGTCCTGCCGGTGGACAGGTACGGCATCCTCGACCCGGCCGAGTTGGAGCCCGCGATCACCCCCCGCACCGTGCTGGTCTCGGTGATGCACGCCAACAACGAGACGGGCACCATCCAGCCGATCGCTGAACTGGCAGCCATCGCGCGAAGGCGTGGCGCGCTGTTCCACACCGACGCCGCGCAGACCGCAGGGAAGATCCCCGTCGACGTGACAGCCCTCGGCGTCGACCTGCTCACCGTTGTGGGGCACAAGATGTACGCACCCAAGGGCGTCGCGGCCCTCTACGTCCGGGCCGGCGTCGCACTGAGCCCGCTCATCGGCGGCGGCGGGCAGGAGCGCGGTCTCCGATCCGGCACCGAGAGCGTTGCCCACGCCGTCGCCCTGGGCGCCGCCGCGGAACTGGCCGCAGGCGAACTCGCGCTTGGCTCGGCCGCCCGAATGGTGGCCCTGCGCGATCACCTGCACGGGGTCCTGGTCGATCAGCTGCCCGGCCGCGTCCAGCTCAACGGTCACCCCACCAGTCGTCTTCCGAACACGCTGAACATCAGCATCGCCGGAACCCTCGGCCACGAGGTGCTCGCTGGTTGTCCGTCCCTCGCGGCCTCGACGGGGTCCGCCTGTCACGCCGGAACCCACGAGCCCTCGCCGGTGCTGCGAGCGATGAACATCGACGACATGTCGGCGTTAGCGGCGGTGCGCCTGTCGCTGGGCCGCTGGACGACCACCGCGGACGTCGAGACCGCCGCAGCTGCCCTCGTATCGGCTGCCGCCGCAGCGGACTGAGCGCGGAAACCGCTCAGTCCGACCTGCGGGCCCAGCTGAGCAGCACCTCGGAGCGGTCCACGAAGTCCTCTGCGGGCAGCTGAGTCAACCGCTCGGCGGCGCCCCGCCGGACCGCGCCTTGAGCTTCCGCGTCGAGGCGGGCGAAGCGCCAGCCGAGGGAGCCGCAACCCGTCCGCAGCGCCAGCGCCGAGTCGCGGTCGAACCAGGCGTCCAGCGGGCGCGCGTCGGTGCGTACGTCGGTGAACCCGGCAGGTTCGAGCAGGCTGCGCATCCGCGCTGGCGTGTCGGTCAGCTCATCCGAGCGCGGGAGCGGCGGGAACGGGGGTGCCCCGGCCCGGTCGAGCTCCTCGCGGACGACGAGGCCGGCGCCGGAGTCCAGCTGGCTGCCCCAGGTCGCGGCGAGGAACCATCCGCGAGGGCGCAGGGTCCGGGCTGCCTCGGCCACTGCGGGCCGGGCGTCGGGCAGCATGAAGAGGACGAACGCGAACACGAGCACGTCGGCGCTGCCGTCTGCCAGCGGGAGTCGCGCGGCGTCGGCCTGCACCCGGGGCAGATCCTGGGGTGCCCGGCGCAGCATGCCCAGGCTCCGGTCGAGGGCCACCACCAGACCGTCCCGGCCGGCGAGCCCGCGCAGCGCGCCCGCGAGTGTCCCGACCCCGGCGGCGACGTCGACCGCGACGAGGCCGGTGCCGGTGGGAAGCGGGTCGAGCAGGGCGCGGGCGTGGCGGTGCAGCGCCGGAGCCCAGTGCTCGTCGTACGCGGCGGCGCCCTCGTCGTAGGCGATCGCCAGCGTCGCCTCGGGACTCTGGTCATGTATCAACAGGCACCTCCGCTGGGCAAGCGACGCGAGCCGTCTTATGCCGCAGGCTAGGGGCGGCCGAGGTCCGTGGGCGGAACTTGCCTCTTGACACTGACCGGCTGCCGTACAACTATTCAAGCGAATGTTTGAAGATCTCGGGAGGCGGCCGTGACCACAGCGACGAACGTCGACGTTCGGGACCTCGAGCGCCGGGTGAAGAATGTGTACCGGCTGGTCGCGCTACGGCCGCAGGACACGTACCACTTCGAGATGGGCCGGGCGCTCGCACAGCGACTCGGCTACCCGGCCGAGCTTCTCGACCGCGTCCCAGCTGCGGCCATCGATTCTTTCGCCGGCGTCGGGTACTACCTGGACCTCGCCGCGCCCGAGGCGGGAGACCGGGTGCTCGACCTGGGCAGCGGATCCGGCACGGACACGTTCGCCGTCGCCGCTCTCGTCGGCCCCGCGGGCCACGTCACCGGCCTGGACATGACCGACGAGCAGCTGGCGAAGGCCGATGGGCTGCGGGCGGCTGCGGGCATCGACACTGTCGAGTTCGTCCACGGATACATCCAGGACCTGCCGTTCCCGGAAGACAGCTTCGACCTGGTGGTGTCCAACGGTGTGATCAACCTCGCCGCGGACAAGGCCGCCGTCTTCCGCGCGGTAGCCCGCGTCCTGGCGCCCGGCGGTCGGCTCGCCCTGGCCGACATCGTCACCGAGGCACCGCTGACCGAGGCCATCACCTGCAACGCCGAGCTATGGGCGTCCTGCATCGGCGGCGCATCACAGATCGACGCTTACCGGTCGAGCATCGAGGAGGCCGGACTCCGGATCAACTCGATCCACGACAACCCGCAGTACGAGTTCCTGTCCGCCTCCGCGCAGGGCGCAAGCCGCACCTACGGCATCAAGAGCATCTCGCTGCTCGCGGTCAATTCCGCACCCTGAGCTCGGCCCCGGCAGCGGCACGTCGCCGACCCTGCATCGTCTTCACGTCCCGCGGTGGGGCCGGTGGATCCGGCCACGCTTAGGCGCCGGCATGACTATCGCTCGGCGGCATAGAACGGATGGTTCGCGAGCGGAATCGCCAGGTCGGCACTACATGATGACGATGGGCCTGAGCGCCGATGCTTCGGGCTAGGCCGACGTGCTGATGGGGCAGTGCCGCGATCCTCTTCAGTGTGCTTGGACTCTCACCTGACGGAAGATGACGACCACGCGCTCGATGGCTAGCCGGTCGAGGTGCGGCGGGGGACGAGAACCGCGTCGGAGCGGCTCACGGTGACCTGGACCCGGTCGCCGGCCTTCGGCGGCTCCGTAGACCACGGCAGGTGCACCAGCAGATGACCGCCCATGCCCCCGGAGCCTTCGAGGCTGACCTCCACGCGGCCCGGTCCGGTGCGCACGGAAGCGACGCCCCACCCGGACTCAGCAGGCGCCTCTGAGATGTGGAGCCCAGCAGCCCAGATGGCCAACGCGGACGGGCCGGGCATGGCAGCCGGCACGGTCAGCAGGACCGCATCGCCGAGCTTGACTCGGCCATGGTCGTCGACGGTGACGTCGAGGACGTTCTGGTAGCCGAGCAGTCGTGCGACGGTCACGTCGGCGGGAGCGCGCAGCACCTCCTCGGGTGTGCCGAGCTGGCCGATGTGGCCGTCGATGAGGACGGCGACCTGGTCGGCGAGGCGCATTGCTTCGCCGGGCCGGTGGGACACGTGCACGACACACAGGGAGCGGTCGTCGTCGAGGACCCGTTCGAGGTCGGCGAGGAAAGCCTCTCGGGACTCGGCGTCGAGAGCGGCGGCGGGCTCATCGAGGAGCAGCACGTACGGGTCGGTGACCAGGGCCCGGGCGAGGGCGACACGCTGCGCCTCACCGCCGGACAGGGTGTGCGCTCGGCGGCCGGCGAGATGCGCCACGCCAAGCCGCTCGAGTAGCACCAGAGCGCGGTGGCGTCGGTCGGGCCGGGGAACCCGGCGCCATGCGAGAGGCAGCTCGACGTTGCGCAGAACGGTCGCGTTGAGCAGCGCGGGGTGCTGCGAGAGGTATGCGGTGCGTCGACGCAGCAGGACCTGCTCGGCAGGGTCGAGCGAACCGTGTGGCCGGCCGGTGAACTCGAGGGTGCCGAGGGTGGGGGGTTCGACGGCGGCGAGCAGGCGCAGCAGGGTGGTCTTCCCGGCGCCGTTGGGTCCTAGGATCGCGAGGCGTTGCCCGGACCAGATGTCGAGCCGGTCCAGTACAAGGACCACGCGGCGGCCGCGTTCGTGGCGGACGTCGCGCAGGGTGAGGACCGGCGACTCCTCGCTGGGGTTCACGGCCGGGACCAGACGGTGCCGCGCTGCGCGACCGAGGTCAGGGTGGCGTTCACGACGAACGCCAGCGCGATGAGCACGGCGGCGTAGGCAAGGGCGGGCCGGAAGTCGCCGTGACGGACGTTCTCGACGATGGCAGTGGTCATGACCTGGGTCTGGCCGTGGATGTTCCCGCCGACGATGGTGGCCGCGCCGACCTCGGAGATGGCGTGCCCGAAACCGGCCATCGCGGCCGCGAGCAGAGGCAGTCGGGCTTCGAGCCACAGCCGCCACACCATCTGGGGTGTGCTGGCGCCGAGCGACCCGAGCTGCTCGGGCAGGTCAGCGGGCAGCAGGCCGAGGCCAGCGACGGTGATGCCCGTGATGAGCGGGGTCGCAATCAGCACCTGCGCGATCACCATGCCGCGCAACGTGTAGATGAGGCCCAGGTCGCCCAGAGGCCCGCTGCGCCAAAGCAGCAGCGCCACGATCAGGCCGACGACGACAGTGGGGATGGCCATCCCGGTGTTCACCACCGCCAGCGCGGTCCGGCGGCCACGGGACTGACTGAGCGCGAGCGCGGTGCCGACCGGCAGCCCGATGACCAGCGCGATGATCGTGGCAGTCACAGAAACGACGACGGACCGTGAGAGCACCTCGAGGACCGGATCGGACATCAGTGGCACCTCGTGACCGCGGGCCGCATCACTGCGCGTCGGGGAAGAACAGCGGCTGGCCGTACTCCGCGACGCCGAACTCGCCGATGGCCTTCTGGGTCGCTGGGGTGACGAGCCAGCTGGCGAACGTCGTCGCGCAGCCGAGATTGGTGCCGGCGTGCTTGACGACGATGACGTGGTACGGGTTGAGCAGCTCGGTGCCGCCCTCGGACACGATGCGCAGGTCCAGGCCCTTGGTGGCGAGGAACGTGGCGCGATCGGACAGCGTGTACGCCTCCTTCTGATCAGCGATGGTCAGCGTCTCGCCCATCCCCTGCCCGGTCTCCAGGTACCACCTTCTGGTCGGTGTGATGCCGGCCTCCTGCCACAGGGCGAGCTCCTTGGCATTGGTCCCGGAGTCATCCGCCCGCGAAGCGAACGGTGCCTGCGCGCCGGCGATGCCCTTGAGCGCCGCGACGGCGTCCCGGGCCTGCCCCGCCTCGGCCGGGTCGTCCTTCGGGCCGAGCAGCACGAAATCGTTGTGCATCACCGCGGTCCGGGACCGGCCGTCACCGGCGGCCATGTACTCCTCCTCCGCGGCCGGGGAGTGCACCAGCAGCACGTCCGCATCGCCGCTCGAGCCGAGCGCCAGCGCCTCACCGGAACCGACCGCCACCGTCTTCACCCGACAGTCGCGGCCCTGCTCGTAGAGCGGTAGCAGCTCGTCCAGCAGGCTGGAGTCCTGGGTACTGGTGGTGGTCGCCAGGATGAGCGTGCCGCTGGCAGTGGTCTGGCCGCTGTCCCCGCCGGCGCCGGGACTCGCCGAGTCCGAGCCACAGCCGGTCATCACGGCCGCGGCGACGCCTACGGCCAGGAGACCTCGGGCTAGTCCGCGCATCCAGCGATTCTGCCGTGCCCCCGTAGGTACGTCAGACGTGATGTCCGCTCGTCGGTGCGGGTTGCGAGTTCGTCACACCGGCACGACAGCAAGATCATCACATCGATCATGGGATCTGCCCCGGTCCGCCGGCTGGCGCCATAGGGCTGCATGTGCCGGTGAACTCACCGCTCGATGACGCCGCCGCTGGCGACTAAGACTCCTTCTCGCTCGCGATCACAGACCTCGGGCTGCTCTCTGGCACTGGCCGATGGCTCCTCTCAGTCGAAGGCCGCCGCGGGCATCGGTTGGCGCTGGTACTCGTCAGTACGTGCGGTCCTGCCGCGTGAGTCGTGGCTGAGCAGTTGGCGGGCGTATCGATCGC
>JBOGDY010000060.1:0-9586 GCA_050742955.1 Actinomycetes bacterium
GCCGAGCGCCGCGGGCTGCTGGCCGGGGCCGTGACCGTCGACCACGCGCTCCAGCCGGGCTCCGCCGGGCGGGCCGCGGCCGTGGCGCAGGTGCTGCGCGACCTGGGTCTCGACCCGGTCGACGCGCTGACCGTCGCGGTCGGCCGGGACGGTGGTCCGGAGGCGGCCGCGCGGACCGCCCGCTATGCCGCCCTCGACGCGGCGGCCGACCGTCTGGGGGCGGCCGCGGTACTGCTGGGCCACACCCGCGACGACCAGGCGGAGACCGTGCTGCTGGGCCTGGCCCGCGGGTCGGGAGCTCGCTCGCTGGCCGGCATGGCGCCGGTGGCGGGGCGCTACCGGCGGCCGATGCTCGGGCTGGACCGGGCCACGGTCCGCGCCGCCGCCGCGGGGTTGCCGGTGTGGGACGACCCGCACAACGACGACGCGAGCTATGCCCGCGCCCGGGTCCGCCATGACGTGCTGCCGGCCCTCGATGCGGGGGTTGGGCCGGGCGTTGCCGCCGCGCTGGCCCGCACGGCTGACCTGCTGCGGGCCGACGCCGACGCACTCGACGGGTGGGCGGCCCGGGCGTACGACGAGGCGCGCGACGACGTGCGGGGACCGAGCCTCACCGTGGCCGCGCTCGAGTCGTTGCCCACCGCCGTACGCACCCGGGTGCTGCGCCGCGCCGCGCTCGACGCGGGCAGCCCGCCCACCGACCTCAACGCCGGGCACGTGGCGGCGCTGGACGCGCTGGTGACCGGCTGGCACGGGCAGGGGCCGCTGCACCTGCCGGGGGGCGTCCGGGCAGCGCGTGAGTGTGGGACGCTCGTGCTTTCCCGCTAGGCCGACGAGGGAGCGCGAGCGCGCGTGGACGAGAAGGACCTGGGCACCGACCTCGAGAAGGTGCTGATCACCGAGGAGCAGATCGCCGCGCGGCTGCGCGAGATGGCGGCCGAGATAGACGCCGACTACGAGGGTCGCGACCTGCTGCTGGTCGGCGTGCTCAAGGGCGCGGTCATGGTGATGGCCGACCTGGCGCGGGCCCTGGGCTCGCCGGTCACCATGGACTGGATGGCCGTGTCGTCCTACGGCTCGGGCACCAAGTCGTCAGGTGTGGTGCGCATCCTCAAGGACCTCGACAAGGACATCATGGGCCGGCACGTGCTGATCGTGGAGGACATCATCGACTCGGGCCTGACCCTGTCGTGGCTGATGTCCAACCTCGGCTCCCGCGGCCCGGCCTCGGTCGAGGTGTGCACGCTGCTGCGCAAGCCGGAGGCGGCCCAGGTGGACGTGCCGGTCCGCTACGTCGGCTTCGACATCCCCAACGAGTTCGTCATCGGCTACGGCCTCGACTACGCCGAGCGCTACCGGAACGTGCCGTTCGTGGGCACCCTCGCGCCGCACGTCTACACCGCCTGAGAGAGGCATCTGCGGGCACCGTCCGGGGAACCATCCAGGTCCGGGCAAACGTTGACAGGCCGCTAGGCGGGCCCCGGAGGCAGGCCAGCGGGACGGAGACGTCCGCAGCCGCGGTGGCTCCGGTGTACCGTCAAGGTTCGACATACCCACGTTCGGCAGGAGGGACGGGGCGACCCGCCCCGGTTCGATGGACGTCAAACGCTACTTCCGAGGCCCGTTCTTCTGGGTCGTGCTCGTCATCATGCTGGTCCTGCTCGCCGCCCAGGTGAGCTCGGCCGCCGGCGGCTTCAAGAAGGTCGACACCAACGTCGCGATCGACCAGATCGAGAACGGCAACGTCGCGGAAGCCAAGATCGTCGACCGCGACCAGCGGCTCGAGCTGACGCTCAAGGACAAGCTCGAGGACACCGACAAGATCCAGACCGACTACGTCGAGGCGCGCCAGCGCGACATCGTCGACATGCTCGACCAGGGCAACGTCAAGTACACCGACGACGTCCCCCACCAGAGCTGGTTCGTCAGCCTCCTGGTCACGCTGCTGCCGATCATCCTGATCGTGGCGATCTTCCTGTTCTTCCTGAACCAGATGCAGGGCGGCGGGTCGCGCGTCATGCAGTTCGGGAAGTCCAAGGCCAAGCTGATCAGCAAGGACACGCCGAAGACCACGTTCAACGACGTGGCCGGCGCCGACGAGGCGGTCGAGGAGCTCCACGAGATCAAGGAGTTCCTGGAGAGCCCGGCCAAGTTCCAGGCCATCGGCGCCAAGATCCCCAAGGGTGTCCTGCTCTACGGGCCCCCCGGCACCGGCAAGACGCTGCTGGCCCGCGCCGTCGCGGGCGAGGCCGGCGTCCCCTTCTACTCGATCTCCGGCTCCGACTTCGTCGAGATGTTCGTCGGCGTGGGAGCCAGCAGGGTCAGGGACCTCTTCGAGCAGGCCAAGGCCAACGCGCCGGCCATCGTCTTCGTCGACGAGATCGACGCCGTCGGCCGCCACCGCGGCGCGGGCCTCGGCGGCGGCCACGACGAGCGTGAGCAGACCCTCAACCAGCTGCTCGTCGAGATGGACGGGTTCGACGTCAAGGGCGGGGTCATCCTGATCGCCGCGACCAACCGGCCCGACATCCTCGACCCCGCCCTGCTGCGCCCCGGCCGGTTCGACCGGCAGATCGCGGTCGAGCGCCCCGACCTCCAGGGCCGGCACCAGATCCTGAAGGTGCACGCGAAGGGCAAGCCGATCAACGAGGACATCGACCTGCTGGCCTTCGCCCGGCGTACCCCCGGGTTCACCGGCGCCGACCTGGCCAACGTGCTCAACGAGGCGGCGCTGCTGACCGCCCGGTCCGACAAGAAGCTCATCGACGCGCACGCGCTCGACGAGGCCGTCGACCGTGTCGTCGCCGGCCCGCAGAAGCGCACCCGCATCATGAGCGACAAGGAGAAGAAGATCACGGCCTACCACGAGGGCGGCCATGCCCTCGTCGCCGCCGCCCTGCCGAACACAGACCCGGTGCACAAGATCACGATCCTGGCCCGGGGCCGCGCGCTGGGCTACACCATGGTGCTGCCCGACGACGACAAGTACTCCACCACCCGCAACGAGATGCTCGACCAGCTCGCCTACATGCTGGGCGGGCGGGCGGCCGAGGAGATCGTCTTCCACGACCCGACCACCGGGGCCGCCAACGACATCGAGAAGGCGACCGCCGTCGCCCGCGCGATGGTCACGCAGTACGGCATGACCGAGCGGGTCGGCGCCATCAAGCTGGGCATCAGCGGCTCCGAGCCGTTCCTCGGTCGCGACATGGGCCATGAGCGCGACTACTCCGAGGAGGTCGCCGGCGTGGTCGACGAGGAGATCAAGCGGCTCATCGAGTCGGCCCACGACGAGGCGTGGGAGATCCTGGTCGAGAACCGCGAGATCCTCGACACCCTCGTGCTCGAGCTGCTGGACAAGGAGACCCTCGACAAGGCTCAGGTCGCCGAGATCTTCAGCGAGATCCGCCGCCGGCCGTCCCGGCCGGCGTGGACCGGCTCGGCCGCGCGCACCCCACAGGCCGGTCCGGTCATGACGCCCAAGGAGCTCGCGACCCCGTCCGGGCCCAACGGCAAGGACAAGGAGCACAGCATGGGCGTGACCGGGCCCACCGACGTGCCGGACGCGCCGCTGCCGTCCGACGAGGTCCCCGGCCGCCCGCTGGGGTCCGAGAGCTGACCGCATGGTCGCGCTGGACGAGGTCCCGGTGCCCGGGCGCACCGGGAAGGTCGTCACCTACGACCACGAGGCCGTACGCCGTGCGGTGCGCGACCTGCTGGTTGCCATCGGCGAGAACCCCGACCGTGACGGCCTCGTCGAGACCCCCGACCGGGTGGCGCGCGCCTACCGGGAGATCTTCGCCGGCCTCTGGCTGGAGCCCGAGGACGTGCTCACCACGACGTTCGAGCTCGGTCACGACGAGATGGTCCTCGTCAAGGACATCGAGGTCCGGTCGGTCTGCGAGCACCACCTGGTTCCGTTCACCGGGGTCGCGCACGTCGGCTACATCCCCTCCCTCGAGGGGCGCATCACGGGGCTGTCCAAGCTGGCCCGGCTGGTCGACGTCTACGCCCGCCGGCCGCAGGTCCAGGAACGCATGACGACACAGATCGCCGACGCGCTGATGCACATCCTCGAACCACGGGGCGTCATCATCGTCGTCGAGTGCGAGCACCTGTGCATGTCGATGCGCGGCATCCGCAAGCCGGGCGCCACCACCGTGACGTCGGCGGTGCGCGGCCAGCTGCGCGACCCCGCGACCCGCGCCGAGGCGATGAGCCTGATCGTTGCCAGGTGACCTGGCGGCCCCGGCCCCGGCCGTCGGCTCATAGGGTGGCGCGGTGATCGTCCGCGGTCTGCCCCCGCACCTCGCCGCGGCCGGGCGGTGCCTGGTGATGGGCGTCGTGAACGTGACGCCGGACTCGTTCTCCGACGGCGGCGCGTTCCCCGACGCCGCCGCGGCCGTCGCGCACGGGCTGGCCCTGGTCCGGGACGGGGCCGACCTGGTCGACGTCGGCGGCGAGTCGACCCGGCCCGGCGCCGAGCGGGTGCCGGCCGAGGAGGAGCTGCGGCGGGCGCTGCCGGTGGTCCGGGGACTGGCCGAGGCCGGTGCCGTCGTCAGCGTGGACACCATGCGTGCCGAGGTGGCGGACGCGGCGCTCGGAGCGGGCGCGTCGCTCGTCAACGACGTCAGCGGTGGCCTCGCCGACCCCCGGATGGCGGAGGTGGTGGCCGCGGCTGGCGTGCCCTACGTGGTGATGCACTGGCGGGGCCACAGCCGCGACATGGACAGCCGCGCCGCCTACGACGAGGTGGTGACCGACGTCGTGGCCGAGCTGCGCGCCCGGGTGGACGCACTGGTCGCCGTCGGTGTCGACCCTGAGCAGCTGGTCCTGGACCCCGGGCTCGGCTTCGCCAAGAAGGCCGAGCACAGCTGGGCCCTGCTGGCCGGGCTCGAGGCCCTGCACGACCTCGGCCGGCCTCTGCTGGTCGGCGCGTCCCGCAAGGGTTTCCTCGGCCTGGTGCTTCCCGACGCCTCGGGCGAGCCTCGACCGGCCGCAGGGCGTGAGGCGGCGACCGCCGCGGTCACCGCGCTGGTCGCCGACCGTGGCGCCTGGGGGGTCCGGGTGCACGAGGCGGCCGCCAACGCGGACGTGGTCCGGGTGGTCGCCGCGGTGCGCGCGGCCGGGGCCGGCTGGTGAGTGCCGACGGTGCCGACCGGGGCGCGGCCTCCGCGGTCGAGGCCGCGAACGCCGCCCTCTACGACGCGTTCGAGGCGGCGGACATCGACCTGATGGGCGCGGTGTGGCTGGACAGTCCGCACGCCGACGAGGTCGTGTGCGTGCACCCCGGCTGGCCGCCGCTGCGCGGCCGGTCCGCGGTGCTGAGGTCCTGGGCGATGATCATGGCGAACACGCCGTACATCCAGTTCGTGCTCACCGACGTGGACGTCAGCGTCGAGGGCGACGTCGCGGTCGTGACCTGCGCCGAGAACATCCTCACCGGCATGCCGGAGTCCTCCGGGCCGATGCCGGGCGCGGGCTCGGAGGCGCTCGCCGGCGGCCGGGTGGTGGCCACGAACGTGTTCCGGCGCACCGCCGCGGGCTGGCGGCTGTGGGTGCACCACTCGTCGCCGGTGATGGCGGAGGAGCCGAACGGCGAGGAGGCGGAGGACGGTTGAGCGACCGCATCACCCTGCGCGGGCTGCGCGGCACCGGTCACCACGGCGTGTACGCCGAGGAGCGCGCGGCCGGGCAGCCGTTCGTCGTCGACGTGACACTCGAGCTGGACACCCGCCCCGCCGCGAGCCGCGACGACCTGGCGCGCACGGTGCACTACGGCGACCTGGCCCGGCAGGTGCTGGCCGTCGTCGAGGGCGAGCCGGTCGACCTGGTCGAGACGCTGGCCCAGAGGGTCGCCGACGTCTGCCTCGCACAGTCCGCCGTCGACGCGGTCGAGGTGACGGTGCACAAGCCGGAGGCGCCGGTCGGGGTGGCGTTCGACGACGTGTCCGTCACGATCCGGCGGGTCCGCGCATGACGTCCCCGCCGCAGGACCGCGGGGGAGGGCGCCGCCTCGGCGTACGTCGTGCCGTGCTCGCTCTCGGCAGCAACCTGGGCGACCGCCTCGCCATGCTGCAGGGCGCGGTGGACGCGCTGGCCGACACCCCCGGGGTGACGGTGGTCGCCGTGTCCCCCGTCTACGAGACCGACCCCGTGGGTGGGCCGGACCAGCCGGAGTTCCTCAACGCCGTCGTGCTGGTCGAGAGCGATCTGGCGCCGCGGACCCTGCTGGAACGGGCGCATGCGGTCGAGGCCGGGTTCGGACGGGTGCGGGCCGAGCACTGGGGCGCTCGCACCCTCGACGTCGACCTGGTCGCGGTCGGCGATCTGACCGTGACCGACGACGACCTGCAGGTGCCGCACGCGCGGGCCCGCGAGCGCGCGTTCGTGCTCGCCCCGTGGCGCGACGTCGACCCCGAGGCGGTGCTGCCGGGTGCCGGCAGGGTCGCCGACCTGGCGCGGGTCGTGGGCAGCGACGGTGTCCGGCGCCGCGACGACCTGCGGCTGGATCTGCCCTGATGACCCCGAGCCGCCCGGCGATCCTGCTGGCCCTGTTCGTGTCCGCCGCCGCCGTGGCCTGGGGCGTGCTGCGGGTGGCGGAGAGCCGGGGCAACGTGCTGCCGCCGCTGCCGTGGACGGCACCACTCGGCGTCGGCGGCCTGGCGCTCGTGGTCCTCGTCTCGGCTGTCGCGTTGCGCCGACGGCTCAAGGGCTGGGCGGGGGCGCGTCCGGTGCGCCCGCTGGGGGTGGCCCGGATGGCGGTGCTGGGCAAGGCGAGTGCGCACGTGGGGCCGCTGATCGGCGGTTTCTACGCCGGCCACCTGCTGCTGCTCGCGCCGACGATCGACGTCGAGGCGCGCCGCGACCGGGCCGTGGTTGCGCTGCTGTCCATCATCGCGGCGGCCGGGCTCACGGCCGCCGGACTGTTCCTCGAGCGGGTGTGCCGGGTCCGGCCCGGCAGCGACGTCGACCAGCCGCCCCCGGCCGCCTCGGGACCGTGACGGTCTTTCGCGCGGGGCCCGACGAGCACCGGCGAGGAAAGTTCACTCTCCCGGCCCATCCGGAACGGCGCCCCTTTCCGCCGTAGTGCGGGACCATCGTCGGTGACGCGCGGACGAACGGGGGAGCGAGAGCCATGGAAGGTCCCATCACCGGGTGGCTCGGACTGGCTGAGGCGGCGGATCATGTCGGTGTGCCGGTCGCCGAGCTGCGCCGGGCCATCGACCTGCGCCGGGTCGAGGCCGTGACCACCCACCCCGAGCGCCCCGGCCGGTGGACCGTGCGCCGCACGACGCTCGAGGCGTGGGCGGCGGCAGACCTGGATGGTGTCGGTAGCCGCTGAGGTCGTCGCGGTCGTCTACGCCTCGACCGGCTCCCGGACCGGCTCCTGGACCGGCGTGGGGGCGGCGTCGAGGAGCCGTCGCAGCAGGTCGTGGTCTCCCCGGACCGAGACGAGCTCGAGACGCCGATCCACGAACATGTGGTAGATGCCCTCCGGGTCGCCCTCCACGACGACGTCCGGCTCGTCGACGGGACCCGGCCGGGCCTCGCCGTCGACGAGGGCGACGATCTCGCCCCCGACGCGGAACTCGAACCGGCCGGGTGGCGCGACCGGCGCCAGCAGCGTGTCGATCGCGTTCGCGAGCCACCCGGGGAACAGCTCGTCCGCCGCGGTCGGCGGCCCGAGGGAGCGGGCGCCCCACAGCGCCAGCTCGCGGATGGCCGCCTTCAGCTCGCGGCCGTAGTCGGTGAGCTCGTAGACGCGGGAGGCGGCCGGTGGGGGGAGCGTCCGTTTCGTCACGATGCCGCCGGCCTCGAGGTCGCGGAGCCGGGCGGCCAGGATGTTGGTCCCGATCCCGAGAGTCTCGGCCAGGTCGGTGTAGCGCTTCGGGCCGCGCATCAGCTCCCGTACGACGAGCAGAGCCCACCGCTCGCCGACGAGATCGAGCGCGTGCGCGACCGGACAGTACTGGTCGTAAGCCCTCCGCATGCCTCGAAGTGTAGCGCGCTCGCTTGCTGTTGAGAAGAAAAAACTTGCTAAACGAAAGTCAGCGCTGCTAACTTGCAAGACCTCGCTAGCAGAGCTGAAAGGAAAATGGGATGGTGACCTCGGAACGACGGAAGTGGCTGGCTCTGGCGCTGCTGAGCGCGGTCCAGTTCATGGTTGTCCTGGACATCGCGGTCGTGAACGTCGCGCTGCCGTCGATCCAGGTCGACCTCGGGTTCTCGCAGGAGAACCTGCAGTGGGTGATCAGCGCCTACGCGCTCGTCTTCGGGGGCCTGCTGCTCCTCGGCGGCCGGGCGGCCGACCTGCTCGGGCGGCGACGCATCTTCCTCGCGGGCGTGGTCGTGTTCACCGCGGCCTCGCTGCTCGCCGGTCTGGCCTGGTCGGAGAAGTCGCTGATCGGGGCCCGAGCTCTGCAGGGTCTCGGGGCGGCGATCATCTCCCCGGCCGCGCTCTCGATCCTCTCGACGACCTTCGCGGAGGGGCGCGAGCGCAACATCGCGCTCGGCGTCTGGGGAGCCGTCGGCGGTTTCGGTGCCGCCGCGGGCGTCCTGCTCGGCGGCGTCCTCACCGACGCGCTGAGCTGGGAATGGATCTTCTTCGTCAACATCCCCGTGGGGGTGGTCGCGTTCCTGCTGGCGCCCGTCCTGCTGGCCGAGAGCCGGGATGCCCGGGTGCAGAGGTTCGACGCGACCGGCGCCGTCCTGGTGACGACCGGGCTCGCCTCGCTCGTGTACGCGATCACCCAGGCGGGGCAGGAGGGCTGGCTGGCCGGGCAGACGGTCGGCTTCGTCGGGCTCGCCGTGGCCCTGCTCGCCGGGTTCGTCGCCTGGGAGCTCCGCCAGACCGAGCCGCTCATGCGGTTCGGCATCCTCCGGACCCGGACCGTCAGCGGAGCGAACGTGGCCGGCTTCATCCTGGGCACCGCGCTGTTCTCGATGTTCCTGATGCTGACGCTGTACATGCAGCAGGTGCTGGGCTACACGCCGATGCGGACCGGTGTCGCCTACCTCGCGGTCGCGGGCACGGCGATCATCTGGTCGACGGTGGCCGCGCAGCTCGTCACTCGCATCGGCGTCAAGCCGGTCCTTATCGTCGGGATGGTGAGCCTGACGGCGGGCCTCACGTACTTCACGCAGGTCTCGGTCGGCGGCTCGTACCTGGGTGACCTCCTGCCGGGATTCCTGCTCACCGGGCTCGGGATCGGCTTCTCGTTCGTGCCGATCTCGATCGCCGCCCTGGCCGGCGTCCGGAACTCCGAGGCGGGTCTCGCGTCCGGTCTGTTCAACACCTCGCAGCAGATCGGCGGGGCACTCGGCATCGCGGCCCTGTCCACCATCGCGACCTCCCGGACCGACAGCGCGGTCGCAGCCGGCACGGCGCTGCCCGGCGCGCTCGTCGACGGCTTCACGGCCGCGTTCGTCGCGGGGGTCGCGGTCGCCGCCCTCGGGATCCTCACGGCACTGACGCTGATCCGCCGCGACGAGCTCGACATCGTGCCCGAGGCGGAGCCTGCCCTCGACCTCGCAGCCTAGGTGCCTAGCAGCGGATGGGGGGGACCTCCGGGCCCCCCCATCC
>JBOGDY010000061.1:0-9567 GCA_050742955.1 Actinomycetes bacterium
GCTCTGTTGCGCCTCCTGACACCCCAGCGACCCTCACCCGCTCTCGTCAGGAGCCCCCCCATGTACGTCGACCCCCGGGGTCCACGTTTCGCCGCTGTCCTCACCACCCTGGTGCTCGCCCTCGTCCTGCTGACCGGCAGCACATGGCTGCTGCTGGCCCAGGCCGTGGTGTTCGCCCTCGGTGCGGCCGGCCGCTCGCCGTACGCCGTGGTTTTCCAACGCCTGGTCCGGCCGCGACTCGGGCCGCCGGCCGAGCTGGAGGACGCTCGGCCGCCCCGCTTCGCGCAGCTTGTCGGCCTTGTCTTCACCCTCGTGGCCTTGGCGGGTTACGCGCTCGGGTCTAGCGTCCTCGGCGTGGCCGCCACCGCAGCGGCTTTCTCCGCCGCCTTCCTGAACGCCGCCTTCGGCATCTGCCTGGGCTGCGAGGTCTACCTGCTGCTCCGCCGCATCCCCGTCTCCCGCAAGGAGGTCTCCGCATGAGCCGCACCGACACCCTGGTCGACGCCGACTGGGTCGAAGCCCACCTCGACGACCCGAAGGTCGTCCTGGTCGAGGTCGACGAGGACACCAGCGCATACGAGAAGAACCACATCCGTGGCGCCGTCCGCATCGACTGGAAGAAGGACCTGCAGGACCAGGTCCGCCGCGACTTCGTGAACAAGGAGCAGTTCGAGGCGCTCCTGTCCCAGCGCGGCATCGCGAACGAGGACACCGTCGTGCTCTACGGCGGGAACAACAACTGGTTCGCGGCCTACGCCTACTGGTACTTCAAGCTGTACGGCCACCGGGACGTGCGGCTGCTGGACGGGGGCCGCAAGAAGTGGGAGCTGGACTCCCGCCGGCTGGTGTCGGAGGTCGTGACGCGTCCATCGACGACCTACACCGCGCAGGCCCAGGACCGGTCGATCCGCGCGTTCCGCGACGAGGTGGAGGCGGCGATCGGGCAGAAGAACCTGGTCGACGTGCGATCCCCGGACGAGTACGCCGGCCGGCTGCTGGCACCCGCCCACCTGCCGCAGGAGTCGGCGCAGCGGCCGGGGCACATCCCGACCGCGGCCAACATCCCGTGGTCGCAGGCGGCCAACGACGACGGCACCTTCAAGGCCGACAACGACCTCGCGACGCTGTACGGCGACAAGGGGGTGGACCTGTCCAGGGACACCATCGCCTACTGCCGGATCGGGGAGCGTTCGGCGCACACCTGGTTCGTGCTGCACGAGATCCTCGGCCAGCCCAACGTGAAGAACTACGACGGGTCCTGGACCGAGTGGGGCTCACTGGTCGGCGTCCCGATCGAGCTGGGCGACAAGCCCTGATGTGCGGAGCCAAGACTGACGGGGCATCGACGGAAGGGCTCGATCTCACCGGCCAGGCAGTCGTGCAGGGCGTGGTGACCCGCGACGGTGAGCCCGTCGCGGGGGCCTACGTCCGGCTGCTCGACGGGTCGGGGGAGTTCACCGCCGAGGTGCCTACGTCGGCGACCGGGCAGTTCCGGTTCTTCGCCGCGCCCGGTCGCTGGACGGTGCGCACCCTGGCACCGCGCGCGGCGACCGTCGACCGCACGGTCGTCGCCGCCACGGGCGAGGTCGCCGAGCTCGACGTCGTGGTCGCCTGACGCCACCTCCCACCCCTTTCCCTCCCCTTCCCGGCGTTGATCATGCGCAAGTGGTCGGCGTATGACATCGCTGCAGGTCAGCACCACCCTCCACCTGGGTTGATCATGCGCAAGTGGTCGCGGCGCGGGACCGGCCCGTCGTACGGCACGATCGCCTCGTGCGTTCGGACCTGTGGCGGGTGGCGACGGCGGTCGGCGTCGCGATGCTGGCGGCGTGCGGGGGCTCGTCGGCCGAGCGCGTCCCGCCCATCGACGCGGGCGGCCCCCAGCCGCCGGCGGACGCGTTCGACGCGACCGTTGAGCGGGTCGTCGACGGCGACACGTTCGTCGCCTACCGCGACGGGCGCCGCCTCCGGGTGCGCCTGATCGGTCTCGACGCGCCGGAGTCGGTGCGGCCGGGGTCGCCCGTCGAGTGCTACGGGGTGGAGTCCTCGCGGTTCCTCGGCCGGCTGCTGCGGGAGGGTGCCGCGGTGCGGGTGGCCTACGAGCCCGGTGGGCAGCGCGACCGGTTCGGCCGGGAGCTGTGGGACGTGTGGCTGGGCGACGGCCGGTTCGTGCAGGGCGAGGTGGTGCGCGCCGGGGCGGCCGAGGCGTGGGCATACCCACCGCAGACCCGGTACGCCGATGAGCTGGCCCGCATAGAGGACGACGCCCGCACGTCGGGCGCGGGTCTTCACGGGGCGTGCTGATCTTCACGGCGCGTGCTGATCCGGGTCCGTGGGCAGGCACAGGTCGATGCGACCACTTGCGCATGATCGACACGGTGGGAGGGCGGCGCTGACCTGCAGCGACGTCACGCCCCGACCACTTGCGCATGATCAACGGGGTAAAAGGGGTTGCGCGGTGAGAGAGAGCGGGGGGTCAGTAGACGAGGGCCTGGGTGTCCTCGGCGAGGGACTCCTGGACGAAGAGCTGGGCGCCGGCGATGCGGACGCCGGGGATCACGTCGTCGCCGGTGATCGACCGCCGGGCGGCGCACTGGGAGCAGACCGTGACAGTGCCCGCCTCCAGCACGGCGGCCAACAGGTCGGGCAGCGGGGCAGCCTCCGGCAGCGCGAACTCCTCCGCCCTGCCGGGCAGGGCGAACCACGCCGACTCCCCGGTCAGCCACAGCGACACCTCGACCCCGCCGGAGGCGGCGACGGCCGCGACCGTGAAGGCCTGCGAGCAGCGTTCGGGGGCGTCGAGGCCCGCGGTGGCCTTCACGACGAGGGTTCGCGCCATGCACGCACAGTAGACTCGGACCCGTGCCGTCCTTCCTCTTCTCCGCCGTGCTGGTGCTCGCCTTCCTGCTGATCGCCGCCGCCAGCGGTCTGGTCGTCTACCGGCTCTACAAGGGTCACGACCAGGACTGAGGACCGACATGGAGCTGCGCACCGACCTACCAGCCGAGCTCGTGCCGGTTGCCTGGCTGCTGGGCACCTGGCGGGGGGTGGGGGTCGGCGGCTACCCGACCATCGACGACTTCCGGTTCAGCCAGGAGATCACCTTCAGCGAGGTCGGCAAGCCGTTCCTGCACTACCTGAGCCGCAGCTGGCTGCTCGACGACGACGGCAACGAGGTGCGCCCGCTCGCCCAGGAGACCGGCTACTGGCGGCCACAGGGCGACAAGGGCCTCGAGGTGCTGCTGACCCACCCCACGGGGTTCGTCGAGATCTACCTCGGCGAGGTCGACGGCGCCAAGATCGAGCTGTCGACGGACATGGTCGCCCGCACCGACACCGCCAAGGTCTACACCGGCGGGCACCGGCTCTACGGCCTGGTGGACGGCGACCTCATGTGGGCCTACGACATGGCGGCGGTCGACCAGCCGCTGCAGGCCCACC
Organism: Actinomycetes bacterium; assembly: GCA_050742955.1. Lineage (GTDB taxonomy): Bacteria > Actinomycetota > Actinomycetes > JACCUZ01 > JACCUZ01 > CAWIXB01. The sequence continues at coordinate 3,442 of JBOGDY010000061.1, forward strand.
TGTCCGCCAAGCTCCGGCGGGCCTGATGACCGACGACTCGCTGCAGACCACCTTGCGCTCGCTGGGGATGCGCCTCACTCCCCAGCGACAGCTCGTGCTCGAGGCGGTCACGACGCTGCGGCACGGCACCCCCGACGAGATCGGTGCCGAGGTGCGCCGGACCGCCGGGGCCGTCAACATCTCCACGGTCTACCGCACCCTCGAGCTGCTCGAGGAGCTCGGGCTGGTCACCCACACCCATCTCGGCCACGGAGCGCCGACCTACCACGCGGCCACCGACGAGGACCACCTGCACCTGGTCTGCCGCGAGTGCGGCACCGTCACCGAGACCAACGTCTCCGCCGCCGACGCGCTGGTGCGTCGGCTCGCCGACCTGCACGGGTTCGAGACCGACGTCGCGCACTTCGCGATCTACGGCCGCTGCCGGGCATGCAGATCATGACCAGCCCGTTGCTCTCCCGGCCCGGAGCCGTGGCCGCCGAGGGGCCCGACGAGGGTGTCGCGGCGCACTACGGCGACCCGTTCCGCGAGCAGCGCCGGCTCGAGGCCGGCGACGGGGCGGTCGACCTGTCCCACCGACCGGTCGTGCGCATCGCCGGACCGGACCGGCTGACCTGGCTGCACTCCCTCACGTCCCAGCACCTCGAGGCGCTCCCCGCCGGCGTCGCCACCGAGTCGCTGGTGCTCACCCCGCACGGCCACGTCGAGCACGTCCTCAACCTCGTCGACGACGGCGCCGCGACCTGGGTCCACGTCGAGCCGGGCACCGTCGAGGCACTGGTCGGCTACCTCGACTCGATGCGGTTCTGGTCGAAGGTCGAGGTCGAGGACCTGACCACGTCGTACGCCGTGGTGCACCTGCCCCCCGGCGCGGCACCCGGCGAGGGCCTGGCCCGGACGACGGACCATGGCACCGAGGTCTTCGTGCCCCGCGACCGGCTGGAGGCCGAGATCGACGCGCACGGTGCGCCGGTCGGGCTGTGGGCGCTCGAGGCGCTGCGCATCGCGGCCGGCCGGCCCCGGTTCGGCTTCGAGACCGACCACCGCACCATCCCGCACGAGGTCGGCTGGCTCGCCACCGCGGTGCACCTGGACAAGGGCTGCTACCGCGGTCAGGAGACGGTGGCCCGGGTGCACAACCTGGGCCGGCCACCGCGGCGGCTCGTCCTGCTCCACCTCGACGGCAGCGACTCCGCACTGCCGGCCCACGGCGACCCGGTCGAGCTCGACGGACGGGCGGTGGGCTTCGTCACCAGCGCGGCGCGCCACCACGAGCTCGGCCCGATCGCGCTGGCGCTGGTCAAACGGTCCGTCCCCGCCGACGCCCCGCTGCTGGCCGGCGCGGTCGCGGCCAGCCAGGAGCCGGCCCCCGACCTCTGAGCCGGCATCCCGCGCGCCGTTGGTTTCGCATCAGATATGTCTCTATACTTTTCGATATGAACCTGTCGGATCCGACACGGTCGGTGACGCCCACGCTCGACGGACCGGTGCTAGCCGTTCTGGCTGCCGCCGGCCGCCCGTTGACAGTGGGCGAGGTCGCCAATCAGGCCGCGCGCGGCTCCGAGATCGGCATCCGCCGCAGTCTGGGTCGGCTCGTGGACCAAGGCCTCGTGCGGGCGACCCTCGTGGGACGTAATCGGGTACATGAACTGAACCGCGACCACGTGGCGGCCGGGGTCGCCGACTTGCTGGCGGGGCTCCGCCTCGAGCTCTGGCGACGGCTGCGGGCCGAAATCTCGGGCTGGGACCCTCCTGCGTTGTATGCCTGCGTCTTCGGCTCGGCCGCTCGGGCCGACGGCGACGAAAGGAGTGACATCGACCTCGTGTTGGTCCACGTCCCGATGGCAGGAGAGAAGCGGCCGCGGCGCTCGCAGGACGGGCTACTCAAGCAGCTCGTTGACGCCGTGACGGTAAGCGCGGCAATCAAGCCTGGCGTGGTTGCCGACCCTGACCATTGGCATGGGCAGGTGGATCGGCTACGCGGGCTCGTCCAGCGTTGGACGGGCAACTCGCTGCAGGTGATCGATCTGTCCTTCTACGAATGGTGGGAACCGAGCCGCAGCCATGCGGTGTTGCTCGCCGAGGTGAAGCGCGACGCCGTCGAGCTCGTCAGGTCCGCATCCCTGCCTCCGGCCACACCCCCTGGTGCGTCAGTTGGCTAGGCAACGGACGAGTCCGGCCGGCCTCCAGGAGGCGCGGTCGCGACTGCGCTCTGCGCAGGCCTATCTCGAGGTTGCGGATCTGGTCCTCGATGAGCATGACCGCAGGGAGTTCCTGAACGTTGACACGGTTCGTTGGGCGAAGCAGTTAGTGGAGCGTGCCGAGCAAGAAGTCGAGCGGTAGCCTCGGCGCCGGCGGGCGGCCTCGCCGGTTCAACCAAGCTGGCAAACGGATGTCAGCCGGTGTTGCGGAGACCCGCGGCGACGCCGTTGACGGTCAACAGCAGGGCCTGACGCAGCTTGGCGTCCGGCTCGGAGCCCGATCCGTGGGCCTCCCGCCACCGTCGCAGCAGCGACACCTGCAGATAGCTGATCGGGTCGAGGTAGGCGTCGCGGACCTGCAACGTGCGCGCGAGCAAGGGGTTGCGCCCGAGCAGCGAGGTCTCCCTCGTCACGGCGAGCACCTCGCGAACGGTGACGTCGTGCTCCGCGCGGATCAGGTCGAAGACGTGGCGCAGGTCCTTCTCGACCAACGAGTCGACATAGTGCGCCGCGATCCGCAGGTCGGTCTTGGCCAGGGTCATCGACACGTTGGACAGGAACGTGCGGAAGAAGTGCCACCCGTCGTACATCTCGTCGAGCACGTCGCCGAGGCCGGCGGCGCGCACCGCGGCAAGTCCGGACCCGACGCCGAACCACCCAGGCACAACCTGCCGCGACTGCGTCCAGCCGAACACCCAGGGGATCGCGCGTAGCCCTTCCAGCCCGCTGCCGCTCTGCGGCCGGCGCGACGGCCGGGATCCGATGTTGAGGTCCGTCAGCAGCTCCACGGGGGTCGACTGCACGAAGTACGCCGGCAGGTCCGGGTGCTCGACCAGGCCCCGGTAGGCCAGGTGCGCCGCGGCCGACAGCGTCTCCATCACGTCGTCGTAGCGACGCAGCGTCTCGTCGGTGGTGCGCGGCTCGCGGTGCAGCACGGTCGCCTCCAGCGCGGCGGCCAACGTCAGCTCGAGGTTCTCCCGGGCGAGTGCCGGCAGCGAGTACTTGTCCGAGATGACCTCGCCCTGCTCGGTCACCTTGATCTCGCCGTCGAGGGTTCCCCACGGCTGGGCCAGGATCGCGTCGTGCGTCGGGCCGCCGCCCCGGCCGATCGTGCCGCCACGGCCGTGGAACAACCTCAGGCGTACGCCGTGGCGGACCGCGACGTCGCGAAGCTGGCGCTGGGCCCGGTGGATCTCCCACTGTGAGGTGGTGATCCCGGCCTCCTTGTTGGAGTCGGAGTAGCCCAGCATCACCTCCTGCACCTCGCCGCGCAGTGTCACCAGCCGCCGGTACGAGTGGTCCGAGAGCAGCTCGTCGAGCAGCCGCCCGGCATGGCGCAGCTCATCCACGGTCTCCAGCAGCGGCACGAACCCGATCCGCGCCACGTCCCGGTGCAGGTCGACCAGCCCTGCCTCGCGGGCCAGCACCACCGCCGCCACCAGGTCGTCAGCGCCGCGGGTCATCGACACGATGTAGCTCTCGCAGACCTCCGGACCGAGAGTGTCCAGCACCTCCCGGATCGTCGCGAAGACAGCGAGCGTGCGCGCGCCCGCCTCGTCGAGGTCCGCGGGCTGTGCCGTGAGCGGCCGGCGCCCGGCGAGCTCCGTCCGCAGCAGGGCCAGCCGGTCGGTGCGAGGCAGGGAGGCATAGTCCCGGGGCAGCTCGCCGAGTCGGTCGAACAGCTGCGCGAGCACATGGTGATGGGAGTCGGCGTGCTCGCGGACGTCCAGGGTGGCCAGGTGCAGCCCGAACGTCGCGACGATGCGGATCGTGCGATCCATCCGTCCGGTCGCCGCGAGCAGACCCTTGTGCGCGGCGAACGAGGCGCGCATGAGGACCAGGTCGGCGAGCAGGTCCGCGCTGCCCAGATAGTCGTGGCCGGGTCTGTGCCGACGACCGGCCGCGATGCGCAGCCGGGTGTTCTGCAGCTTCGCCGCGATGCAGCGGGCCTTGAGGCGATAGGGCTCGTCGGCATTGATCCGCCGCACCCGCGGGTCGAGCTCGGGCAGCGCCGACAGGTCCCGCTCGACACTCGTCATCAGCTCGTCGCTGGCCCCGATCATGCGTTCCGACGCGGAGAGGTCCTCGATCAGGTCGGTGACGATGCGCTCCAGGTCACGGATCGCGTGCCCGTGCTGCAGGACCAGCACGTCCCGGGTGACCTCCGCCGTGACGTTGGGGTTGCCGTCACGGTCGCCTCCGATCCAGCTGCCGAAACGCAATGGCTGGGCGGTGGCGGGCAGCTCGACGCCGAGCCGGGTGAGCTCGTCGGCGAGGTCCTCCAGGACGTCGCCGACCGTGTGCAGCATCAGCTCGTCGAGGTAGTAGGCCGCGTTGCGCGCCTCGTCGAGCGGTTCCGGCCGGTCCAGCCGCAGCTCGGCGGTCTGCCACAGCAGGTCGATCACCTCGGCGATCCGCCGGCCGGCACGGCGGTCACCCATGGTGTCGCCGGAGTCGAGCAGCTCGGCCACCCGAAGCCGCTTGGACAGGATGGACCTGCGGGCAGCCTCCGTGGGATGCGCGGTGAACACCGGGCGTACGGCGAGTCGCCGGACCAGCCCGGCGACCTCCTCGGCCGGTATCTCGGCCGCCTTCACCCGGTCGACGGTCTGGGCGAGCCACCCACCCTTGAGTCGTCGCTCGTCGCGCATCGCCCGGGCCCGGTGCACCTGCTCGGTCACGTTCGCCAGGTGGAAGTAGGCCGAGAACGCCCGCACCAGCCGGGTCGCCGTGTCGAGGTCGACGCCTTCGAGGAGGTCCGCCAGCTCCCCGGTGTCGTCGCGGGCGTCGCCGCGAGCCAGCTGCCGTACCTCCTCGACCATCGCCAGCAGCTCAGGGCCCTCCTGGCGGACCAGCGACTCGCCGAGCAGGTTCCCGAGCCGGCGCACGTCGGCCCGCAGCGCAGCCTGTCGACCCGAGCCGACCGCAGCGCCTGGCTGTTCATCCTGAGCGTCGATCTGCGAAGCGTAGAACGTCACATCTCGATGATCACCGTGACCGGTCCGTCGTTGACCAGCGCGACCGCCATGTCCGCGCCGAACCGCCCGGTGTGCACCTCGGCGCCGCGTGCCCGCAGGCTGCGTACGACACGGTCGACCAGCGGCTCCGCCACCTCGCCCGGAGCGGCGGCGTTCCAGGTGGGCCGCCGGCCCTTGCGCGCATCGGCGTACAAGGTGAACTGGCTGACCACGAGCAGCGGCGCACCCACCTCGGCCGCCGACCGCTCGTCGCGCAGGATGCGCAGCTCGTGGACCTTGGCCGCCAACCGCTCGGCGGTCGTCTCGGTGTCGTCGTGGGTGACGCCCACGAACACGCACAGGCCCGGCCGGTCGAGCCGGCCCACGACCTCACCGTCGACGGTGACGCTGGCCTCGGTCACCCGCTGAAGGACGGCGCGCATGGCAGGTCACTCTGCCCTACCCGGCGTCGCTGATCAGCCGCGGCCGAACAGGCCCTTGCGCTTCTTGTTCTTGTCGACACCGCCGGCGGGCGGGGAGGGTCGGGGGCTCGGCGGCGGGGTGGACGGCCGCTCGTCCTCCTCAGCGAAGCCGAGGCTGGACAGCTCGCGCAGCAGCATCGCGGTGTCGGTCTGGTCACGGGAGACGAGGGGAGGCGGCGCCGCGGCGACCAGCTGCTCCGCGACGGCCTCCGGCTCCGCCGCGTGGACCTCCTCGACCGGCTCGGGTTCGACCGGCGCGCGGGGTTCGGGCACGTCGCGGTTCAGCGCCGTGAGCAGGCTCGACGCCTGCGAGGCCAACAGTGCGTCCTGCTCGTACCGGTCGGTCGCCTGTCGCGTGGTCTCGGCGCCGTCTGCTTGCTCGCGGGCGGCCTGCTCGGCGCGCTGGGCTTCCTCGCGGGCGGCCTGCTCGGCCGCCTGCTGCGCGGCCTGTTCGGCGGCGACGCGGTCTCGCTCGGCCTGCTCGGC
>JBOGDY010000062.1:0-9494 GCA_050742955.1 Actinomycetes bacterium
AGAGTTCGGTAGGGGAGACTGGAATTCCTGGTGTAGCGGTGAAATGCGCAGATATCAGGAGGAACACCGGTGGCGAAGGCGGGTCTCTGGGCCGAAACTGACGCTGAGGAGCGAAAGCGTGGGGAGCGAACAGGATTAGATACCCTGGTAGTCCACGCCGTAAACGTTGGGCGCTAGGTGTGGGGAACCTTCCACGTTCTCCGTGCCGCAGCTAACGCATTAAGCGCCCCGCCTGGGGAGTACGGCCGCAAGGCTAAAACTCAAAGGAATTGACGGGGGCCCGCACAAGCGGCGGAGCATGTGGCTTAATTCGACGCAACGCGAAGAACCTTACCAAGGCTTGACATACAGGGAAAACTGGCAGAGATGTCAGGTCCGCAAGGGCCCTGTACAGGTGGTGCATGGTTGTCGTCAGCTCGTGTCGTGAGATGTTGGGTTAAGTCCCGCAACGAGCGCAACCCTCGTCCTATGTTGCCAGCGAGTAATGTCGGGGACTCATAGGAGACTGCCGGGGTCAACTCGGAGGAAGGTGGGGATGACGTCAAATCATCATGCCCCTTATGTCTTGGGCTGCACACATGCTACAATGGCCGGTACAAAGGGCTGCAATACCGCAAGGTGGAGCTAATCCCAAAAAGCCGGTCTCAGTTCGGATTGGGGTCTGCAACTCGACCCCATGAAGTCGGAGTCGCTAGTAATCGCAGATCAGCAACGCTGCGGTGAATACGTTCCCGGGCCTTGTACACACCGCCCGTCACGTCACGAAAGTCGGTAACACCCGAAGCCGGTGGCCCAACCGCAAGGAGGGAGCCGTCGAAGGTGGGATCGGCGATTGGGACGAAGTCGTAACAAGGTAGCCGTACCGGAAGGTGCGGCTGGATCACCTCCTTTCTAAGGAGCACCTGGCGACCAGGTCTTTGACCCGGTCGTCCAGAGCCACTTCTCGGACGTACGTGCCGAGGTGGTGCTCAAGGGTGGAACATTGACCAGTTGGCAGGCCTACGGGCCGGTTCGCTAGTACAGCCGCACATGCTGCGGTGGGAACGCGCTCCCGGTCCGGACCGTCTGCCTCGGCACGCTGTTGGGTCCTGAGGGAACGGGCTATCGAGCTCTTCACTCTGGCCCTCCGCGCCGGCTCGCCTCCCAGCGAGCCGGTCGTCTCGGAGGGGAGGGACCGCCCCACGTCGGACGACCCGCGCACGCGGGTACGCGACGGTTCCGGGCGGGTACCGCCCGCACCTTGAGAACTGCACAGTGGACGCGAGCATCAAATCTTTGTGGCCAAGTTAATAAGGGCGCACGGTGGATGCCTTGGCACCAGGAGCCGAAGAAGGACGTAGGAGGCTGCGAAAAGCCTCGGGGAGCTGCCAACCGAGCTGTGATCCGAGGGTGTCCGAATGGGGAAACCCGGCAGGAGTCATGTCCTGTCACCCTCACCTGAACACATAGGGTGAGTGGAGGGAACGTGGGGAAGTGAAACATCTCAGTACCCACAGGAAGAGAAAGCAACCGCGATTCCGTGAGTAGTGGCGAGCGAAAGCGGAAGAGGCTAAACCAGACACGTGTGATAGCCGGCAGGCGTTGCGTGTCTGGGGTCGTGGGACCATCCCGTCAGTTCTGCCGAGCTGACAGAGAGTCAGAAACTGTTGTGATAGCCGAAGGTCATGCGAAAGGACCGGCACAGAGGGTAACACCCCCGTAGGCGAAATCTCAGCAACTCTCGGATGGGATCCCAAGTAGCACGGAGCCCGAGAAATTCCGTGTGAATCTGGCGGGACCACCCGCTAAGCCTAAATACTCCCTGGTGACCGATAGCGGACAAGTACCGTGAGGGAAAGGTGAAAAGTACCCCGGGAGGGGAGTGAAATAGTACCTGAAACCGTGTGCCTACAAGCCGTGGGAGCGTCGTCGTCGAGCTTGCTCGGCGGCCGTGACCGCGTGCCTTTTGAAGAATGAGCCTGCGAGTTAGCGATGCGTGGCGAGGTTAACCCGTGTGGGGAAGCCGTAGCGAAAGCGAGTCCGAACAGGGCGATTGAGTCGCGTATTCTAGACCCGAAGCGGAGTGATCTACCCATGGCCAGGGTGAAGCGCGGGTAAGACCGCGTGGAGGCCCGAACCCACCAGGGTTGAAAACCTGGGGGATGAGCTGTGGGTAGGGGTGAAAGGCCAATCAAACTCCGTGATAGCTGGTTCTCCCCGAAATGCATTTAGGTGCAGCGTCGCGTGTTTCTTGCCGGAGGTAGAGCTACTGGATGGTCTAAGGGGCCTACAAGCTTACTGAAATCAGCCAAACTCCGAATGCCGGTAAGTGAGAGCGCGGCAGTGAGACTGCGGGGGATAAGCTTCGTAGTCGAGAGGGAAACAGCCCAGATCACCGGCTAAGGCCCCTAAGCGTATGCTAAGTGGAAAAGGATGTGGAGTCGCACAGACAACCAGGAGGTTGGCTTAGAAGCAGCCACCCTTGAAAGAGTGCGTAATAGCTCACTGGTCAAGTGATTCCGCGCCGACAATGTAGCGGGGCTCAAGCATACCGCCGAAGCCGTGACATTCACACTGATAGCCAGGCACCTTGCGGTGTCCAGGCGTGTGGATGGGTAGGGGAGCGTCGTGTGGCGAGTGAAGCGGCGGGGTGACCCAGTCGTGGACGCCACACGAGTGAGAATGCAGGCATGAGTAGCGAAAGACGGGTGAGAAACCCGTCCGCCGAATGACCAAGGGTTCCAGGGCCAGGCTAATCCGCCCTGGGTAAGTCGGGACCTAAGGCGAGGCCGACAGGCGTAGTCGATGGACAACGGGTTGATATTCCCGTACCCGCTTTGACACGCCCATGCCGAGCCCAGTGATGCTAAGCGCCTGAAGCCGGCCAAGTCTTCGGACGAGGCTCGGTGGAGCGCGCGAACCGAGCTGGTAGTAGGCAAGCGATGGGGTGACGCAGGAAGGCAGTCCAGCCGCGGCGATGGTTGACCGCGGGTAAGGGTGTAGGACGACAGGTAGGCAAATCCGCCTGTCACATGTCTGAGACCTGATGCCGAGCCGATCTAGGCGAAGTGGATGATCCTATGCTGCCGAGAAAAGCCTCTAGCGAGTGTCATGGCGGCCCGTACCCCAAACCGACTCAGGTGGTCAGGTAGAGAATACCAAGGCGATCGAGTGAACTGTGGTTAAGGAACTCGGCAAAATGCCCCCGTAACTTCGGGAGAAGGGGGGCCGCGGATGGTGTAGGGACTTGCTCCCGAAGCTGTCTACGGCCGCAGAGACCAGTGGGAAGCGACTGTTTACTAAAAACACAGGTCCGTGCGAAGTTGCAAGACGATGTATACGGACTGACGCCTGCCCGGTGCTGGAACGTTAAGGGGACCGGTTAGAGCTTCGGCTCGAAGCTGAGAACTTAAGCGCCAGTAAACGGCGGTGGTAACTATAACCATCCTAAGGTAGCGAAATTCCTTGTCGGGTAAGTTCCGACCTGCACGAATGGCGTAACGACTTCCCAACTGTCTCAACCACAGACTCGGCGAAATTGCACTACGAGTAAAGATGCTCGTTACGCGCAGCAGGACGGAAAGACCCCGGGACCTTTACTATAGCTTGATATTGGTGTTCGGTACGGCTTGTGTAGGATAGGTGGGAGACTGTGAAGTCGGCACGCCAGTGTCGGTGGAGTCAACGTTGAAATACCACTCTGGTCGTTCTGGATGTCTAACCTAGGTCCGTGATCCGGATCAGGGACAGTGTCTGGTGGGTAGTTTAACTGGGGCGGTTGCCTCCCAAAAGGTAACGGAGGCGCTCAAAGGTTCCCTCAGCCTGGTTGGCAATCAGGTGTCGAGTGCAAGTGCACAAGGGAGCTTGACTGTGAGACAGACATGTCGAGCAGGTGCGAAAGCAGGAACTAGTGATCCGGCGGTGGCTTGTGGAAGCGCCGTCGCTCAACGGATAAAAGGTACCCCGGGGATAACAGGCTGATCTTGCCCAAGAGTCCATATCGACGGCATGGTTTGGCACCTCGATGTCGGCTCGTCGCATCCTGGGGCTGGAGTAGGTCCCAAGGGTTGGGCTGTTCGCCCATTAAAGCGGTACGCGAGCTGGGTTTAGAACGTCGTGAGACAGTTCGGTCCCTATCCGCTGTGCGCGCAGGAGACTTGAGAAGGGCTGTCCCTAGTACGAGAGGACCGGGACGGACGAACCTCTGGTGTGCCAGTTGTTCCGCCAGGAGCACTGCTGGTTGGCTACGTTCGGAAGGGATAACCGCTGAAAGCATCTAAGCGGGAAGCTCGCTTCAAGATGAGGTCTCCCACAGGGTTAACCTGGTAAGGCCCCCAGTAGACGACTGGGTTGATAGGCCGGAAGTGGAAGTGCGGCAACGCACGGAGCTGACCGGTACTAATAGGCCGAGGACTTGACCACACACCTTTCTCCCGGTTCGCCGGGAGAGTTTGCTACGCGTCCACTGTGCGGTTCCCGAGATACGGTCGGGAGCTCCCTGACATCTCAATAGAGTTTCGGCGGCCATAGCGAAGGGGAAACGCCCGGCTCCATTCCGAACCCGGAAGCTAAGCCCTTCAGCGCCGATGGTACTGCGAGGGGGACCTCGTGGGAGAGTAGGACGCCGCCGGACATTCTTTCGTCAAGGGCCATCCCGTTCGGGGTGGCCCTTGACGCATGTCTGGGCCACCCGGAACCGGGTGGCGCCAAGACTGGCAGACCCGAGCAACCGGCGGGGGAAGATCGGGAACGAGGAGATGGTCGCTGGTGTGTCCCGTCGATGACCCGCGACGTGGTCGTCGCCCGGCAGCAGCGCGACCGCAGCAGGAACGGACCGGTTCGCCCGCCCGTCCCCGGCGCGCCGAGGAACCGGCGTTGCCCGACGAGGTGACCGGGCGCGAGCTGGACCGTGCCGTCCGGGCCGAGCTCGGCTCGCTCGCCACCGTCAACGCGGAGGTGGTCAGCCGTCACCTGGTGATGGCCGGGCGGCTGCTGGACGAAGACCCCGAGGCCGCCTATGCCCACGCGATGGCCGCCCAGCGCCGGGCGGGCAGGGTGGGCTCGGTCCGGGAGGCCGCCGGCCTCGCCGCGTACCTGACCGGACGCTTCGCCGAGGCGTTGTCCGAGCTGCGGGCCGCGCGGCGGATCAGCGGTGAGGCCGGCCTGCTCGCGGTGATGGCCGACTGCGAGCGTGGTCTGGGCCGTCCCGAACGTGCCCTGGCGCTCGCCGCCAGTCCCGAAGCGGGCGCCCTGGACACCGCGGGACGGGTCGAGATGCGCATCGTGGTCTCCGGGGCCCGTCGGGACCTGGGCCAGCACGACGCCGCCGTGCTCGCCCTGCAAGGTCCCCAGCTTCGGCCGACCGCCCGGCGTCCCTGGTCGGCGCGCCTCTTCTACGCCTATGCGGAGGCACTCCTCGACGCGCGGCGCCCCGATGAGGCGGCCCAGTGGTTCGGACATGCCGCCGAGGCGGACGAGGCAGGGGAGACCGACGCCGCGGAGCGGCTGGCCCAGCTCTCCGGCGTGACCTTCCTCGACGGCGGCTCCTGACCCACGCGGCGAGCTCGTCCACAGTCTCGGATGTCGCGGCGCCGTCCACAGATGACCTGCTCGGCCGCGCCCGCGGTCACCACGGGGGCACGCTGGCGACACGCCGCCGGACGGGCGGCGCGAGGGCGAGGGAGAGTGAGGCCCGTGGTCACGCCGAGACGAGCCGGGCCGGCGCCGGCCCACCTCAACGAGGTGCACCTGGTGGGGCGGTTGGCCGCGACGCCCGTCCACCGCGAGCTGCCCAGCGGCGACCTGCTGGTCCAGTTCCGGCTCGTCGTCGACCGGGCACCGCTCGGTCGTCCCCGGCCGGGCCAGGCCGGTCGAGGGCCGACGATCGACACGCTCGACTGCGCAGCCTGGCGCAAGGACGTGCAGCGCACCATGGCCGGCGCCCGGCCGGGTGACCTCATCGACGTCAGTGGGTCCCTGCGACGCAGGTTCTGGCGCGCTGCGACGGGTCCGGCCAGCCGCACCGAGGTCGAGGTGGTCAAGGCGCGACGGCTCGCGCGGGCGGCCGCCTGACGGTCAGTCCTCGAAGAGCCGCAGGACCAGCCCCGTGCGCGGCTTCGGGCCGAAGGACGTCGACTTGCGTGGCATCCGCTCCCCGGACGCGGCCACCGTCAGGACCTGGCTGACGCCGACCGGGCGGAGCAGCACCGCCGTCCCGGCCGACCGCTCCGCCGCCCTGACCGCCCCGTCCGCGTCGTGGACGTAGCGCGTGCGTGGGCTGCCGTCCGGGACGTCCCACAGGCGTTCGAGCAGCAGGGCGTGCAGGACGCTGGCGTCCAGTCCCTGCCACAACGCCGAGTGGTCGCCGGGCAGGGCCGCCGCGACCTGGTCCGGGTCGGGGTCCGAGAGCAGGTGGAACTGCCGCCCGTTCCCCACCAGGTAGGGATGGGTGCCCGGCGCGCTCTCCAGCGCCGCCTGGGCGCGCTCGAAACCGCCGACGACCGGCGCGGTCCGGAACGCCCGTGCGGCCAGGGCCACGGCCTGGTCGAGGTCGAGGCCCTCGACCACTCGGTGGATCGCCTGCACATGGAGTGGATACGTTCGGGAGTCGACGAGCATGGCGAGGCCACGGTCCCAGGGTCCGGCGCCGCGACCGGCCGTGCGGTTCTCCGCCTGGAGACGCCGGTAGGTCGCGTACCGGTGGTGACCGTCGGCGATAAGGGCCTGACGGGGCCGCAGGTCGGCGGCCACCTGGGCCTGGACGTCCCGGTCCTCGATCGCCCACATCCGATGGCGGATGCCGTCCTCGGTGGTCGCGTCGACCAGCGGGGGGCCATCGGCCACCTGGTCGACCACACTCGCGGCCTGACCTCCCCCGTCGTAGACCAGCAGGATGGGCTCGAGGTTCGCGGCCGTGGCCCGCATCAGCTCCAGCCGGTCTGCCACGGGCCCCGCCATGACGTCCTCGTGCGGCAGCACGACGCGTTCCTCGGGGTCGCGTAGGTCGACCGCCGCCAGGAGACCACGCTGCAGCATGCCGATGGTCGACTGCTCGTAGACGTAGAACGCCGGCTGCTCGTCCCGTCGCAGAGTGCCGTCCGTCAGCCAGCTCGACAGCCGGTCGGCCGCGTGCCGGTAGCGACCCGAGCCGTTCCCGGCGTCGTCCCGTGGCAGGATCAACCGGACCACGTTGTGGGGGTCGAGCTCCTCGAGGTGCGCGGCGCTCTCGGCGTCCACCACGTCGTACGGCGGGCTCGTCACCGCGGCTAGGTCCCGCACCCGCTCCGCGGCGAACCGGACGCCGCGGAACGGCGAGACCACCAGGCCCCTGTCCGCGGGGGCGGAGGCCGACGGCGTGGGCATGGCGGGCATGCTACGCAGGGCGAGAGGAGGGGTCGGGACCGGTGTCGATGGGCTCGGGGCAGGACGGTGCGCCGGCGGGCGAGGTCTACGACTGGTACGTCCGGGCCCTCGGACTGCTCGAGGGAGGCAACCCCGAGGCGGCGGCCTCGCTGCTGTCCCACGCGCATGCGCGTGAGCCCGACTCGGCCAGCGTCCTGGAAGCGCTCGCCCGCGCGGTCTTCGACGCCGGGCGCTACGCGGAGGCCGCGTCCCACTTCGCGGACCTCATCGAGGTCACCCCGGACAACGACTACGCGCGCTTCGGCCTGGGGCTCTCGCGCATGAGGCTCGGCGATCCGGCCGGGGCAGCCGAGCAGCTGGCACTGGCCGCGGCGATGCGGCCGCATCGCGAGGACTACCAGCAGGCGCTCCGCGAGGCCCGGGCCACGGTGCGCTTCCGCGGCCGGCCGCCGTGACCCGTCTGTCCGACGGGTCCCTGGAGTGTCTGGCCGAGCGCTATGACACCGCCCTGGTCGACCTCGACGGCGTGGTCTACGTGGGGCCCCGGGCCGTCGACGGCGCTGCCGCTGCCCTGGCCGCGGCGCGGGCGCACGGGATGCGCACCGCCTTCGTCACCAACAACGCGTCACGGACCCCTGAGAAGGTGGCGGCCCACCTCACCGAGCTGGGCATCGAGGCCGGTCCCGGCGACGTCGTCACGTCGGCGCAGGCAGCTGCCGGCATGGTCGCCGGCCTGGTCCGACCCGGAGCCCGTGTCCTGGTGGTCGGCGGCGAAGGACTCGACGCCGCCGTGCGCGAGCGTGGTCTGGTCCCCGTGCCGTCCGCCGACGCGTCGCCGGAGGTGGTCGTCCAGGGGTTCGCGCCCGAGGTCGGCTGGGCGATGCTCGCCGAGGCCAGCTATGCAGTGTCGCGCGGCCTGCCCTGGGTCGCCTCGAACCTGGACCGCACGGTGCCGACGCCAAGGGGGCTCGCTCCCGGCAACGGCGCCCTCGTGGGCGTGGTCGCGGCGGCGACGGGGGCCACCCCACTCGTCGCCGGCAAGCCCGAGCCGCCGCTGCACCGCGAGGCCGTGCGCCGGACCGGCGCCCGCAGCCCGATCGTGGTCGGCGACCGCCTGGACACGGACGTCGCGGGCGCGAACCGGTGCGGTGCCGACAGCCTGCTGGTCCTGACCGGCGTCGCGAACCCCTCCGAGATCCTGGGGGCTGACGACCTGCACCGGCCCACCTACGTGGCCGAGGACCTCGGCGCCGGGCTGCTCGAGCCGCACCCCGCGGTCGGGTCGGCACCCGGTGGGGAGCGGACCTGCGGCGGCTGGACGTGCACTGTCGGCGACGGGGTCCTCCGGCTGGCCGGCGACGGTCACCGCATCGACGCCCTGCGGGCCATGTGCGTCTCGGTGTGGTCGGCGGAGGTCGTCCCGGACGGGCTTCCCGAGGCCGTACGACGCGCCGGCTGGTGACCGCGCTGCAGAACGTGCCTCGGCTGCGGTCAGAGCAGTGACTTGAGCTTGAGCAGGTCACGCACCGAGGCGTCCACCTTCACCCTCCCGGTTAGCCACGCCTGCCCGAAGCTGAGATGCCCGTCGGTCATGGCCACCAGGTCGTCGCTCTTCGCGGTCAGGCGGATCTGCGCCCGTGGCGCGTCCTCGGTCGTGATGTCGTGGATGTGCCCGTCCCGCAGCGCGCCGGAGAAGGTCACGTCGAGGTCGGGCACGTGGCAGCTGAGGGTGCGGTCGAACGTGTGCTGGCGCCGCGACTCCTCGTCGACGTCGGCCAGCTTCTCCGACAGGCGCTCCAGCGCGTCGTGACACTCGACGAGCGTGGCCATTGCTCGACGCTACCGCAGGGGCCGAGCCGTGCCGGACGGGCGGTAGCGTCTTGCCGGACAGTGTGAAGCGACGCGGCCCGGCCTCGTCGACCTGTGCAGGGGAGATCGGAGACGGACATGGTGCTCGACGGGCTGCGGGGCTACCTCCAGCTGGCGAACGGCCTGACCGACGTGACCCGCGAGCGCGCCCGGGCCGCGGCGCGGACGCTGCTGAGTCAGGGCGAGGCCGGGGTCGACGCCGTCGTCCCGCAGCCGATGCGGGAACAGGTCGGTTCGCTGGCCGACGACCTGATCGCCACCAGCCGGGCGAACCGCGACCTGCT
>JBOGDY010000063.1:0-9467 GCA_050742955.1 Actinomycetes bacterium
GCGGCCACCGCGGTGGCCGCGCTGCTGCGGGACAGCCTCGACCGGACGGCGGCCAGATGGGCGGCGGGCAGCGAGGTGCGCTTCGTGGCCGACGTGTCGGTGGTGCGGCGCTGGTCCGACGCCAAGGGCTGAGGCGGGCCCGACCCTCAGACCTGCTCGAAGGTCTGGCCCCGGGCGGTGAGCCGCTCGCGGTGCTTGGTGCGCTTGTCCTCGAAACGGCTCGCCGCCTCGCCGAGGCCTTCCAGCAGCTCGGCGAGCTCCTGGCGGGCCTTCTCTCCGTCGCCGTCGAGGCCCTCGACATCGAAGACGCCCCACTGGCGCAGGACCGGCGTCAGCACCTCGTCGCGGTGGATGCGCAGGTCGTAGACGCCGGCCAGCGCGATCTGGACGGACTTGCGGGTGAAGTCCTCGATGGTGTGGCCGGGCATCTGGAAGGTCTTGACGACCTCGGTCACGGCCCGCATCGTCTGGCTCGGCGCGACCTGGAACGCGGCGGCGAGCAGGTTGCGGTAGAAGATCATGTGGAGGTTCTCGTCCTGCGCGACCCGGGCCAGCAGCTGGTCGCAGCGCGGGTCGTTGGTGAGCTTGCCGGTGTTGCGGTGCGAGATGCGGGTCGCGAGCTCCTGGAACGACACGTAGGCAAGGGACCGCAACAGGTCGTCGTGGTTGTCCGACTCGAACCCGGCTCCCATGTGCGTCATCCGCGCCCGCTCCAGCGCGACCGGGTCGACCGCCCGGGTGGCGAGCAGGTAGTCCCGGATCGCGATCGCGTGCCGGCCCTCCTCGGCCGTCCAGCGGTGCACCCAGGTGCCCCACGCACCGTCCCGACCGAAGACCGTGGCGATCTCGTGGTGGTAGCTGGGCAGGTTGTCCTCGGTGAGCAGGTTGACGACCAGGCTGGTGCGCGCCACCTCGGACATCGACGACTGCTCCGTCGACCACGCCTCCCCGTCGAGCACACCGTCGAAGTCGCGGCCCTCGCTCCACGGCACGTACTCGTGCGGCATCCACTCCCGGGCCACCTTCAGGTGGCGCTCGAGGTTTGCCTCCACCTCAGGCTGGAGCTCGCGCAGCAGGTCGGTCTGGGACAGGTTGTCGACGGTGGTCGTCATGCGGCCTCCGGTGGCATGGAACTTACGGTTACGTCACCGTAGGTTACCCCACTTTGGGTCGCGGCCAAACCGCCGCCGGGTCAGCGCGACCCGCCAGACCGTCAGCGGGTGGGCGACCCGACGGGACGCGAGGGTGCCGGTCGCACGGCTGCGGGGCGGACGGCCGCCGCCCGGCTCCTGGCGGCATCGCGGCGCAGCGTCACCACCGCGTCCGCGAGCGGCTGCGGCCGGGCGTACAGGAAGCCCTGCCCCAGGGGGCACCCGGCCTGGCGCAACCGCTCGACCTGCGCCGGCCGCTCGATGCCCTCGGCGACCACACCCAGGCCGAGGGCCGACCCCATCACCAGGATCGCGTCGATCAGGGCCGCGGCACGCGGATGGGTGTCCACCTCGGCGGTGAAGCTGCGGTCGATCTTGAGAATGTCGACAGGCAGGTGCTGCAGGTAGCCGATCGAGGAGAAGCCCACCCCGAAGTCGTCGATGGCCAGCTTGGCACCGAGGGCCTTCAGCTCCCGCAAGGCGGCGACGGTGTCGTCGTCGTCGCTCACGAGCACGGTTTCGGTCATCTCCAGGACCAGCTGGCTGTCGCCGAGCGCGGCAACGGCGGCACGGACCTGGTCGACGAAGCACGGTTCCCGCAGCTGGTGCGCGGACATGTTCACCCCCAGGGTCAGGGGCCGCCCCGCCGCCGCCACCAGGCTGGGGGCGTCGGCCAGCACCTGGGCGAGGACCCGCTCGCCGAGCTCCACGACGAGCCCACTGTCCTCCGCCGCCGGGATGAAGGCGTCCGGCGCCACCAGCTGCCCGTTCCGCCGCCAGCGGACCAGCGCCTCCATGCCGTCGATCCGGCCGCGCTCGAAGTCCACCACCGGCTGGTAGTGCACGACCAGGTCGGTCGCGATGCCGGCGCGCAGCTCCTCGATCATCTCGAGCCGGCGGATGTTCTCCTCCCGCAGCGACGATCGATAGACGAGGTACCGGTCCTTGCCCAGCGTCTTGGCGCGGTACATCGCCATGTCGGCGTTGCGGAGCAGGCCGGCCGCGTCGTCCCGCGGCCCGGCCAGCGCGACGCCGATGCTGGTGCCCACGACCACGTCGTGCCCACCGATCACGATCTCCGCTCGCAGGGCCGCCAGCAGCCGCTGGCAGAGGTCCTCCACCTCACCGGGGCCACCCACGTCCTCCACGAGCACGGCGAACTCGTCGCCGCCGAGCCGCGCCACCGAGTCGCCCGTCCGCACGCAGCCGACGAGTCGGGCCGCGACCGTCTTCAGCAGCTCGTCACCCTCGGCGTGACCGAAGCGGTCGTTGACCGCCTTGAAGCCGTCGAGGTCGAGGAACAGGACAGCGATCCGCGGCCGGGACCGGCGCGACCGGGCCACCGCGCGCTCGACGCGGTCGAGGAAGAGGGTGCGGTTGGGCAGGCCGGTGAGCGAGTCCTGTCGCGCCAGCCTGCCCATCTCCTCGACCAGGGAGAGCCGCGCGAACGCCTCCTCGCCGACCGCCGCCAGCGCCTCCAGGGCCTGCTGGTCGGCCTGCACGGAGGCCCTGGCCCGGTTGACCGCCGGCGAGACCAGCCACAGCTCGTCGGTCCCGGTGCGCACCCGGGCCCCCACCTCCTGCGGCTTGGGCGACCGCGCCCCGAGGTCGGCCCGGCCGTTGACCACCACCCTGCGGGTGTGGGTGCGCAGGACGTCGACCAGCTCGTCCCGGCTGCGCAGGCCCTGTGCGGCGGCCGCGGCGTCGAACAGGGCCGCCAGACGGCGTCGGTGCTCGTTGCCGCGGGAGAGCGCCCGCGCGGCGACCAGGATGGTCAGCAGGGGCACCGCGAGCAGCAGGCTGGCCCAGCCGGGCAGCTCGCGCACCACCAGTGCCCCCAGGTAGCCGAGGCTGTCGATCGAGACGAAGACACCGAGGGCGGCCAGTGCGCTGCCGTGCCGCAGGGGCTCCGCCGCCGACGTGCCCTCCTCGAGGGCGATGGACAGGCCGGACACGACGTAGTCGACCAGGAAGTAGACGGCGCAGCCCAGTGCGACCGCCATCAGCTCACGGGGGGAGGTGGCGTCCAGCGGGCTGATGGAGCGCATCACGAGCAGGGCCGCGTGGCCAGAGAGGATGCCCAGCCCGACGTTGAACACCCGGACGTCGATCCGTTTGTTGGAGCCCAGCTGCGACAGGGCCTGACCCAGCACCCAGACGGCGAGCGCCCCGGCACCCTGGTCGAAGCACGCGAGGAACACCAGGACCGCGGAGTCGAAGCCCACCTCGATGCCGCCGCTGGTGCGGTCGAGCACGAGCGGGAAGCGGCTCATCACCGCGATGACCGGCGCCCCGACCAGCAGCGCCAGGGTCCAGCGGAGGTCGTTCTGGCCGCCGAAGAGCATGCCGCCGACCGCCAGCAGCCCGATGACGGCACCCACGGTCATGACCGCCCCGTCAAAGGCCCAGCTGGCGGTGCCCTTGCCCTCCGCCGACGCCGACATCGACCCCTCCTCGGGGGGCTATCGACCGATTAGCGCCCCGGGTGAAGGGCCAACGGGCCTCACCCGGGAACTCGCAGCCGACCACCGGGCGGGCGCTCGACGGGTGCACCGCCCCCTCGTGGGACGAACGTGGCGCAACCGGACGAGGGGCGGTCAGAGGCGGTCAGGCGGTCAACGGTCGCCGATGGCAACGTAGTCGCGCTCGGTCTCGCCCACGTAGACCTGGCGGGGACGGCCGATCTTCGTCGCCGGGTCCTCGATCATCTCCCGCCACTGCGCGATCCAGCCCGGGAGCCGGCCCATCGCGAACAGCACGGTGAACATGCGGGTCGGGAAGCCCATCGCCTTGTAGATGACTCCGGTGTAGAAGTCGACGTTCGGGTAGAGCTTGCGTTCGACGAAGAAGTCGTCCGCCAGCGCGACCTCCTCGAGCTTCATCGCGATGTCGAGCAGCGGGTCCCTGACCCCGAGCCCCTCGAGCACCTCACTGGTCGCCCTCTTCACGATGGCCGCGCGCGGGTCATAGTTCTTGTAGACCCGGTGACCGAAGCCCATCAGCTTGACCCCGGGCTCCTTGTCCTTGACCCGGCGGACGAAGGCGCCGACGTCGCCGCCGTCGTCGTGGATGGCCTTCAGCATCTCGAGCACCGCCTGGTTGGCGCCGCCGTGCAGGGGGCCGAACAGCGCGTTGACCCCGGCGGACACCGAGGCGAACAGGTTGGCGTTGCTCGAGCCGACGAGCCGCACCGTCGAGGTGGAGCAGTTCTGCTCGTGGTCCGCGTGCAGCACGAACAACATGTCCAGCACCCTGGCCATGGTCGGGTCGACCTCGTAGGGGGTCGCCGGCACGCCGAACGTCATGCGCAGGAAGTTCTCGACGTAGCCGAGCGAGTTGTCCGGGTAGAGCAGCGGCTGCCCGACCGCCTTCTTGTAGGCGTAGGAGGCGATCGTCGGCAGCTTGGCCATGAGCCGGACCGTCGACAGGTCGACGTGGTCGCGGTCGAACGGGTCGAGGCTGTCCTGGTAGAACGTGGACAGCGCGCTTACCGCCGACGACAGCACCGCCATCGGGTGCGCGTCGCGCGGGAACCCGTCGAAGAAACGCCGCAGGTCCTCGTGCAGGAGGGTGTGGTTGCGGACCTGGTCCGTGAAGTCCTCGAGCTGCCCGGCGCTGGGGAGCTCGCCGTAGATCAGGAGGTAGGAGACCTCCAGGAAGGTCGAGCCCTCGGCCAGCTGCTCGATCGGGTAGCCCCGGTAGCGGAGTATCCCCTCGTCGCCGTCGATGAACGTGATGGCCGACGTGCAGGACGCGGTGTTGACGAACCCGGGGTCCAGCGTGGTGTAACCGGTGTCCTTGAGCAGCGTGGAGACCTCGACCCCCGACGGGCCTTCCGTGGCCTCGACGGCCGAGAGTGGCAGCTGTCCACCGGGGTGCTTGAGCTCGAAGTCCGCCATGCCAGGTCAGTTCCTTCCCGTCGGGGCGCGCCGGGCTCAGTCTCTCAGACATCGGCGTCGACCGCCGTCGACGGCCCCGCTCATGGCACGACGACGGTGACCCCGGCCGGATAGCCCGGCTCGCCCATCGCGACCAGCGCCGCCCCCGACTCCTCCAGGCCGATGCGGCGGGTGACCAGCAGGTCGGGACGCAGCCTCCGGGACTCCACCAGGGCGAGCATCGCCGGGTAGTCGTGAGCGGCCATGCCGTGGCTGCCCAGGAGCTCGAGCTCGAGGGCGATGACCCGCGACATGGGGATCGCCGGGTGGCCGAGGTCCGGCGGCAGCAGCCCGACCTGCACGTGCCGCCCGCGGGTGCGCAGGGACCGCACCGAGGCTCCACAGGTCTCGTGGCTGCCCAGCGCGTCCATCGACACGTGGGCGCCGCCGCCGGTGGCCTCGCGCACGGCGCGCACGACGTCGGCGGTGGAGGCGTCCACGGTGACGTCCGCGCCGAAGGCCTTCGCGAGCTCCAGAGCCTGCGGCGACACGTCGACCGCGACCACGCGGGCCCCGCACGCGACGGCCACCATGACGACCGAGAGGCCGACTCCACCGCAGCCGTGCACCGCGACCCACTCGCCGGGACCGACCCTGCCACGAGCCACCACCGCTCGGTATGCAGTCGCGACCCGGCAGCCCAGACTCGCAGCGGTGACAGCGTCCACCGCGGCGGGCAGCGCCACCAGGTTCACGTCGGCGTGGTCGAGTGCCACCAGCTCCGCGAACGAACCCCATGCCGTGAAGCCGGGTTGCGCCTGCCGTTCGCAGACCTGGTGGTTGCCGGTCGCGCACTGTTCGCACGCGCCACACGCGCACACGAAAGGAACGGTCACCCGGTCACCGGGGCTCCAGCGGGTGACCCGGTCGCCGACTGCCTCGATCCTGCCAGCGAGCTCGTGACCGGGGACGTGCGGCAGCGCGATGGTGCGGTCATGGCCGGCCCAGCCGTGCCAGTCGCTGCGGCACAGACCGGTGGCCTCCACCCGGACGACCGCTCCGTGCGGTGCCGGCACGGGATCCGGGACGTCACGGACCGTTGCCGGGCCGCCGAACCGGTCGAACACCAGTGCCCGCACAGCCACGTCCTCCTCGGGGTCGGAGACTAGCGACACCGCGGGTCAGGCGCCGCGCCCCCACGGCGCGGTGAGAACATCGCGCGTCACCTCCATCTGCCCACGGTGCTGCGCCAGCTCCTCGTAGATGTGGACGAGAGCTCCGCCTTGGGTTCTGGCGATCGGTAGGTCGGCCACGTCCGCGTCCAGCGCGCCGCGGGGCGGGGCGAGCGGCTCGCACGACGCTACGTCGGCCACGAGCTGCCGCCGGGCCTGCCGGGTCCGTTCGACCAGGCCTCTGGTGCTGCCGGCAGATCGGAACTCCGCGTCACGGTCACGTTCGATCCGGCGGCCGGCGACGACGTGACCGCCCCAGTACTCGAGCACGCCCAGACAGTGCGTCAGCACGGCGTACGGCGAGTTCGCACCGGCGATGTCGAGACGACGGTTCGCCAGGTCGTCGCCCAGCCCGGTGACGATATCGACCATGCCGTCGAGCGCGTCGTCGACGAAGGTCAGGTAGTCCTCCATGCTGATCACCCGCGCCGCCTCACCGGGGGCCGACCGCCAGGAAGGACACGCCGGGGTGCGGCAGGGTGAACGACAGCTCGAGGACGCCGTCGGGGCCGACGTCGACGGTGCTCGTGGGCTCCAGCTCCACGAGACGGTCGCGCTCACGCAGCCTGTCCCACTCGTCGCCCTCCGGCCAGTCACGCTCGGCCCCGCCGAGGTCCCGCCAGGCCGAGAAGACGTTGCTGTGCTCCTCGTCGACGCGCCAGTGCGTCACGGTGACGGGTCCGGCCGGCAGCCCCACGACCCGGACCGTCACGTCACGGGCGAGCACGCCGTCGAACGGGATGCGGGACTGGTCGAGGCTGCTGTTCCACACCAGCACCCCGACCTGGCCGTCGTTAGCCCTCGCTGCGAGCGTCTTCACGAGTCCCCCGCCGCCGTCGCCCTCGACTGTGGCCCGCAGCCGCGACTCGCCGAGCCGGTCGAGGAGGACCAGTGCCCACCATCGGGGCTTGCGCAGGTTTCCGACGGTGAGCAGGCCGAAGCCGCCGTGGCCGAGCTTGGCCGGGCGGCCCAGCTCCTCGAAGTGGTCGGAGGCGACCCAGTGCGAGAGCGCCTCCAACCGCCCCATGCTCGAGGCCATGCCGTCCAGCAGGAAGGTCGCCGCGAACACGCTGTCACCGACATGGTGGAAATGCTGCGAACCGGGACCCCACTCCGTCCACCAGATCCTCGCGTCGTCCCGACCGTGCCGGGCGAGGATCGGTCGTAGGTCCAACGGCGGGCTGCCATATGTGTGCGTCGACACGAAGTCGATCGGCGCTCCGGAACTGGCCGCGTGGTCCAGCAGCAGCTCGACCCATTGGGCGGCGGCCGAGCTCGGTCCCCCGACGACGAGCCGCTCGTCGACCGAGCGGACTGCGGCGACGGTCACGTCGTACAGCTTGAGGTAGTCGTCCTGGGAGCCGCTCCAGAAGACGTCGAGGTTCGCCTCGTTCCACACCTCGAAGCTCCAGCGGTCGCGGACCTCGTCCAGGCCGTAACGGTCGACCAGGTGCGTCGTCAGCGCGGTGACGAGGTCGGCCCAGCGGTCCCAGTCACGCGGCGGCGAGATGATCGCTCCGTACGCGAAGACGGTGCGCGACGGATCGCTCGCCAGGTCGTGCGGCATGTACGACAGCTCGACAACCGGCCGCAGACCGGTCTCGAGCAGCGCGTCGTAGACCCTGTCGATCCCGGAGAAGTCGTGCACCGGCTCGCCGTCGACCTCGCGATAGACGGCGAGGTCGTCGCAGAGGATGGCGTGCGCACGGACCGTCTCGACCCCGACCTCGGTGTGCACCAGGCGCAGTGCCTGGGTGAGCTCGGGACCGATCGGCCGGCCGCCGACCTCGTCCGTCGACAACATCAGGCTCAGGTGCTCGGAGCCAATCATCGGTCGCCAGGGGCGGTCGAGCCGACCGACCACCTCGGCCGCGTCGACGGTGACGAGCACTTCAGGATCGCCGGCGTGGCGAGTCTCGCCGCTGGTCGCGGCGGTTGTGCTGACCGGCTCGGACAGCTCACCCGCATGCTCGACCTCAGGCAGCGCGGCGACGGCGTACCAGTACTCACGGTCGCGCTCGCCGGAGGTGTCGACGTACGGCGGGTGCGGCACGGCCAGGACGTCGTTGCCACCGTGGTCGACCGGCTCGAACGGGCCGTCCCGCTCCGGTGACCGGTGCAGCAGGTATCCGACCGCGCCCGGAACCGGCTCCCAGTCCAGGGTCACCTGGCCACGGCCGCCCACCGCGCACAGCCCGGTGGGCGGAGGAAGGAGCGGACCGTCCGCGTCCCGAGCCCCGCCGCCGGTGCGACGGCCGATGCGCTCGTCCCAGTCGGCCTTGGCGGCCGCCGCGTCCCGGCGGTCGATGGACCCGGTGGTCACTGGCCGGCGGTCGGGGTCAGGTTGAACCGCTCCATCCGCATCAACGGGGCGACCCTTTCCTTCATCGGCCCGTCGGAGAACGGCGCGCGCAGCACGTCGTCGCCGAGCGCGTTGCCCAGCGCGGCCATGACCATGCCCTGGTCAAGCGAGAGGTAGCGCTTCGACATCTGGCCGGTGCGGACGTTCACCGCGTCGTAGAAGCCACCGGGCCCGTAGGCACCGAAGTCCTCACGCACGTTGGCAAGGTTCGCCAGGGCCTGCTGCGGTGCAAAGCGGTAGGCGATGAACGACGCGTGCGGCGTGACGACCCCCTGCCCGTACGACGTGGGCTCGGGCAGCGCCGGGCGGCCCGGGCAGTCGCCGTACCCGTAGTCGACGAACGTGCGCTCCTGGTCGGACGCATAGCCGTTGGGCTCCATGCCGATCGGGTCCACGCCGTACTCCCGGTAGCCCCCGGCCGGGTTGTTCGACGGGGAGAAGCCCCAGTAGCCGTAGCCCGCCTCGTTCATGCCGTGCTCGATCTGGGCCCGGACGTAGGTCGGGTGGTTGATCGCCCAGCTCTTCCTGCCCCACGCCTCCTCGGGCACGAACAGCGGCACCATCAGCGCCTCGAACATCGACCCGCCCCACGACGGCACCAGGTGCATGCCGCGGTAGCGGTAGGCGCCCTCGAAGACCCGCTGGCCGAGGTAGGTCTCGTAGCCCCCGACCGCGCGCTGCTCGGTCCAGGCGTAGTCACAGTTCTCGTTGTGGAACGTGCGGAAGGTGCCGAAGTAGTGCTTCTGCGGGATCTGACCGAACGCGATGCCGAGGTAGCTCGCCATCCGCGGCTCGGTGTTGAAGGCGCCGTAGTGGTGGCAGGTGTAGTAGACGTCGGCGTCGC
>JBOGDY010000064.1:0-9448 GCA_050742955.1 Actinomycetes bacterium
CAGCGGCGGGGCACCGGGCACGGGCCGGTTCTGCTCGATGCCGGGCCCGACCACGGCCGCGGCAGCCTCTCACCGGTTCGGGCGGCGCTGCGCCACGCGGCCCCCGCCCTGCTGGCCTACGCCGCCGTTCGGGCGCTGGGTCTCGCCGTCCTCCTGGTCTGGTCGTCCATCGCGGGTCGGGACGCACACCTCGGCCTGGTGAGATGGGACGCGCAGTGGTACGCAGGGATAGCGCGGGACGGATACGGGTTCACCCGCATCCACGAGGACGGTCGATCCCTGTCCGACCTCGCGTTCTTCCCGTTGTTCCCTTGGCTGGAGAGGGTGGTCTCCGAAGCCACCGGGCTGCGACATGTGGACGCCGGGCTCGTGGTCAGCTGGGTGGCCTCGCTGGTCGCCGCCTGGGGGATCTTCGCCGTCGGCGACCACCTCTACGGCCGCCGCGTCGGGATCCTGCTCACCGTCCTGTGGGCCGCGCTGCCCATAGGGATCGTGGCGTCGATGGCCTACAGCGAGTCGCTGTTCACAGCGCTCGCGGCGTGGACGCTCTATGCCGTGCTCACCGGACGCTGGGTGTGGGCGGGCGTCCTCGCCGCGTCCGCCGGGCTGACCCGGCCGGTGGGCGTGGCGGTCGCCGCCGCTGTCATGATCCCGGCGGCCGTGACGATGCTCAAGGGCACCCACACCTCCACGACGACCACGCCCGACGGACCCCCGCCGGCGCGGTCGCGAGTCATGGCCGGCGCACTCATCGCGCCGCTCGGGTGGCTCGGCTACGTCGGATGGGTCGGGATCAGGACCGGTGATCCTGTCGGGTACCTCGAGGTGGCCGACCGATGGGGCAACGGCTTCGACGGGGGTGCGGCGTTCCTCGGCTGGATCGGGGGGTTCCTGATGAGCTCGGCCTTCATGCTCGGCCTGGCGGTGTGCGCGGGACTGGTCCTGCTCGGGCTGCTCTGCCTGCTGTGCGTCCGGGCGCGCCAGCCCCTGCCGCTGATGGTCTTCTGCGGAGCTCTCCTCTTCCTTGCGCTCACCACGTCGGGCTACTTCGGCTCGAAGCCGCGACTGCTGATGCCCGCGTTCCCCCTCCTGCTGCCGGTCGCGGTGGCTCTCGCGCGGATGCGTCCGGCCCGCGCGGCGTGGCTGCTGGTGCCGATGTCGATCGGGTCGGCGGTGTACGGCGCCTTCTGGCTGAACGGACCAGGTCCGCCCTGACGAGAGGTCGTCGGCTCAGTCGCCCGGCTCAGGCGCCGGTGACGCGGGCCACGACGGAGGTGTGGGCGGCCGCGAGGTGCCGGCCGAGCTCGGCGACCACCGCTTCCTCGTCGCGCGAGCGGAGCAGTCGCAGCAGCCGCCGGTGGTCGGCCACCTGGTCACGGGTGTTGCGTCGTCGCCGCTCGACCGACGCCAGCGCCAGCCGCAGGTCTGCGGTCAGCGACTCGGCGCCGGCCAGCAGGCGAGCGTTGCCCAGGAGGGCGACCAGCGCGTTGTGGAACCGCAGGTGCGCGTACGTCGCGGCCGCCTGCCCCGCCGTGCCGGTTGCCTCGGCGGCGGCCACGTAGTCGGCCAACGCGTCCTCAACCGGCCGGAGGTCGGCGCCGGCCGCGCCGGCGCGGGCGCCGGCCTGCTCGAGCAGGAGGCGGGCCTCGAAGATCTCGTCGAGGTCGCGATCGGTCAGCTCGGTGACGGCGACTCCGCGGTTGGGGAAGCGGGTGACGAGACCTTCGGCGGCGAGGGCCTGCAGTGCCTCGCGCACCGTCGAGCGGGCCACGTGGAACGCGTCCGCAAGACCGATCTCTCGCAGCGGTTCACCCGGTCCCAGCTCGCCGGAGAAGAGCATCTCGCGAAGGGCGTCGGCCACTCGGTCGGTCGTGCTGGACCGGTCGATGGAAGGGAAGCTCGTCACTCACCCACCACCCTGGCCTCCGCCCGGCCCACCGGCCCGGTCGCGGCTTGACTTTACCGAACTCCCGACCCCACACTCTGATTGTCCGACAATCCGACGCACAGACGAGGCAGACACCATGTCGCAGATCCGGCCGCTGTCGTGGGGTCGCCACTACCTGATGTGCCGACCGGAGCACTTCCGGGTCGACTACGCCATCAACCCCTGGATGGACGTGGCCTCGCCGCCGGACGGTGACCGGGCGCTCGCCCAGTGGGAGACGCTGGCTGCCACCA
Organism: Actinomycetes bacterium; assembly: GCA_050742955.1. Lineage (GTDB taxonomy): Bacteria > Actinomycetota > Actinomycetes > JACCUZ01 > JACCUZ01 > CAWIXB01. Next base: position 2,182 of record JBOGDY010000064.1, read on the forward strand.
TCGAGCAGGCCGGGGCCGCCGTCGAGCGGATCGAGGCGCTGCCCGGTGCGCCCGACATGGTCTACGCCATGAACTACGGCCTGGTCGACGGCGACCACGTCGTCGTCACGAGCTTCCGGCACGACCAGCGGCGGGTCGAGCAGGGTGCCGCGGAGTGGTGGTTCGGCGAGCGGGGCTACCGCACCAGCCGGATGGCCGACGCCGGTCCGGCCGCGTTCGAGGCGGGCGACGCGTTCCTCTTCGGGGACACGCTGCTGGTCGCCGACGGTCCCCGCACCGACCTCGCCAGCCATGCTGTCCTGGCCGACACCCTTGGTGTGCGGGTGGCCGGCGTCGGCGTCGTACACCCGGCGCTCTACCACCTCGACCTCAGCTTCTGCCCGCTCGACGAGACCAAGGCGATCGTCGCCCCTGCCGCCTGGGACCGAGCCGGCCGAGACACCGTGATGTCACTGGTGCCGGAGCCGCTGGTGATCGACGAGGACGAGGCCTACACGTTCTGCGCCAACTCCGTGGTCGTGGGCGATGTCGTCGTGATGCCGGCCGGCGTGCCGCCGCGGGTTGCCCGGCGCATCGAGGCCTGGGGCTTCGGCGTGGCCACCGTCGATGTGAGCGAGCTGCACAAGGGTGGCGGCTCGATCCGCTGCATGACCCTGCCGCTGGACACCCGGCTGGACGCGGCGCGCACCACCCGGTCATACGACGTGGAGGGCGTGCCGGTCGCGGGCTGACACAAGGGCCACCGGCTGGCCGGGGCATGGCGTGTGACAGACTCACCGGCTCCGGGAAACCCCCGCTTCGAGAGCCGTGCCCGCGCTGCCATCCGCAGCGCACTCGCCCGGCCCAACGTCGAGTGGGAAGGGAAACCGTGGCTGCGCAAGAGATACCGCCGTACGGCGAGATCGACGACCCGGCGTTCGCGCTGCATCGCAACGGCAAGCTGGAGACCTGCTCGACGGTCCCTCTCCGTGACGCCGCCGACCTGTCCCTGGCCTACACCCCGGGCGTCGCCCGGGTGTGCTCGGCCATCGAGGCCGACCATGCGCTGGTCCACGACCTGACGTGGAAGTCGCATGTGGTCGCAGTCGTCACCGACGGCAGCGCGGTCCTGGGCCTCGGCGACATCGGTCCCGAGGCAGCGCTGCCGGTGATGGAGGGCAAGGCCGTGCTCTTCAAGGAGTTCGGCGGCCTCGACGCGGTGCCGATCTGCCTCGACTGCACCGACGTCGACGACATCGTCGAGACCGTCGCGCGCATCGCGCCAGGCTTCGGGGGCATCAACCTCGAGGACATCTCCGCGCCGCGCTGCTTCGAGATCGAGCGGGCACTGAAGGACCGGCTCGACATCCCCGTCTTCCACGACGACCAGCACGGCACCGCCATAGTGGTGCTGGCCGCGCTGCGCAACGCGGCCGCCCTCACCGGGCGGACGCTTGCCGATCTCCGGGCCGTGGTCTCAGGCGCCGGCGCCGCGGGCGTCGCGGTGAGCATCATCCTGCAGGAGGCCGGCATCGGGGACATCACCGTCGCCGACAGCCGCGGCGTGCTGCACGGCGACCGGGGCGACCTCACCCAGGTCAAGCGCGACCTGGCCGCCACGACCAACACCGGCAACGTGTCGGGCTCGCTGGGTGAGGCGATGCGGGGGGCCGACGTCTTCATCGGCGTCTCGGGCGGGATCGTCCCCGAGGATGCGGTGGCCTCGATGGCCCCCGACTCGATCGTGTTCGCCCTGGCCAACCCCCAGCCCGAGATCCACCCCGACGTGGCGCGCCGGCACGCGCGGGTGGTGGCGACCGGTCGCAGCGACTTCCCCAACCAGATCAACAACGTTCTCGCCTTCCCCGGGGTGTTCCGGGGGGCCCTCGACGTGCGCGCCAGCGCCATCACCGAGGGCATGAAGCTCGCCGCGGCCGGCGCGCTCGCCGCCGTCGTCGCCGACGAGGTCACCGAGGATCGCATCGTGCCCAGCCCGTTCGACGAGCGGGTCGCACCGGCGGTCGCGGCGGCCGTCGCCGCCGCAGCACATCAGGACGGGGTCGCCCGCCGCTGAGGCTGTCATCCGGTCATCTTTGAGGATTCCCGTTGCCGGTCCTCGATGAGCCGGGTCTATGGTCGGGATCATGCTCGCCGCCTTCGCCGCCCGGCTGGACGCAGACGACCCGCTGTCCGGCCTCGAGGTCGGCGAGCGGCCCGACCCGCAGCCGCCGTCCGGCTGGGCCACGGTCCAGCTGCGCGCGGCATCGCTCAACCACCACGACCTGTGGAGCCTGCGCGGCGTCGGCCTGTCCGAGCAGCAGCTGCCGATGGTCCTCGGCTGCGACGGCGCGGGTGTCGACGACGACGGCAACGACGTCATCGTGCACGCGGTCATCGGCGACCCGGACCATCGCGGCGACGAGACGTTGGACCCGAAGCGGTCGCTGCTCTCCGAACGCTATGACGGCACGTTCGCGGACACGGTGGTGGTGCCGCGGCGCAACCTGGTGCCCAAGCCGGCGGGGCTGAGCTGGGCCGAGGCGGCCTGCCTCCCGACCGCGTGGCTCACGGCGTACCGCATGCTCTTCACCCAGTCGGGCGTCCAGCCCGGCGGCACCGTGCTGGTCCAGGGAGCCGGCGGTGGGGTGTCGACCGCGCTCGTCGCGCTCGGCCGGGCCGCCGGCTACCGGATGTGGGTCACCAGCCGCGACCAGGCCAAGCGGGCCAAGGCCGTCGAGCTCGGCGCCCAGCAGGCGTTCGAGTCCGGCGCGCGGCTGCCCGAGCGGGTCGACGCCGTCATGGAGACGGTCGGCGCGGCCACCTGGGACCACAGCCTCAAGTGCCTCAGCCCCGGCGGCACGATCGTGGTGTCCGGGGCGACGGGCGGCGCCAAGGCCAGCACCGACCTGCGGCGGGTCTACTTCCTCCAGCTGCGCGTCGTCGGGTCGACCATGGGCACCCGCGACGAGCTGGAGCGGTTGGTCGAGCTGTGCGCGCAGACGGGCGTCCGTCCACACGTCGACGCGACGCTGCCGCTGGACAAGGCGGCCGACGGCTTCGCCCGGCTGAATGACGGTGACGTCTTCGGGAAGATCGTGTTCACTCGCTGACCATGACCCGGAGTACGACGCCCCGAGGCATCGGGCTGATGTCCCGTGGCTGACCGGTTCGAGTTCGCCGCACCTCGGTGGCTCGACCCGGGCTGGCAGCGTGGCGCGTTCGACTGGGTCGTCGAGCAGCTCGGGCGGCACGGGCTCGAGGCGACCGGGCCACCGGAGCAGGTGCACGCCGTGCCCTGGTCGACGGTCTTCCGGGTGGCGACGCCCGACGGTCCGATGTGGTTCAAGGCCAACAACAGCGGCACGGCCTACGAGGCCGGGCTGGCCGAGGCCCTCGGCCGGTGGTGTCCCGACCGGGTGCTCGTGCCGCTGGCCGTCGATGCCGCACAGGGATGGACGCTGCTGCCGGACGGCGGCACCACACTGCGCGCCGCGCAGGCAGGGCACACCGACCTCGACCACTGGGAGCGGATCCTGGTGGAGTACGCCGAGCTGCAACGGTTGCTCGCGCCTCATGTGGCGGAGCTGACCGCAATGGGCGTGCCCGACCGGCGGCCGGCGGCGCTGACGTCGTCCCTCGCCGAGCTGCTCGCGGACGAGGAGCTGCTACGGATCGGTCTCGCCGACGGGTTGACGCCCGAGCAGCTGTCCGCGCTGCGCGCGCAGCACGACCGCTACGCCGCGCTCTGCGCCGAGCTGGACGCGACCGGCGTCGCGCCGTCGCTGCAGCACGACGACCTGCACGACGCGAACGTCTTCGTGGCACCGGGCCACTACCGGGTGTTCGACTGGGGCGACGCGTCGGTGGGGCACCCCTTCGCCACCCTGCTGGTGACACTGCGGGTGGTGTCGGACCGGATGTCGCTGCCGGACGGGGCGCCGGAGCTGATGCGGCTGCGCGACGCCTACCTCGAGCCCTGGACCGCGGAGCACGGGCTGGCCGACCTGCGCGAGGCGGCTCGCCTTGCGGTGCGTACGGGTGGAGTCGCGCGGGCGCTGGCCTGGCGGCGCGCGTTGCAGGGCGCGACGCGGGCCGCGATCCAGGAGTACGGCGAGGGCGTGACGGGCTGGCTGCTCGAGGTCTGGGAGCCGACCCCGCTGGAACCGTGACGGGTCGGCGCACGATGGCACCCATCAGCATCTACGCGCGGCGTCGCGCGGAGATGAGCCACGCGGCCGAACCGAACTGGACACCGTGACCGGTGTCGTGCGTCGCGATGGTGTCGCGGAGCGCGTCGAGTGCTCGGCGTACGTCCTGGTCGTCGAGTCCCTGCAGCAGCCCTCGGGCGGCGCCGCCGCTCCGGATGAACTCGAACGCGTCCTCGGCGTCGGCTCCCGCGACGAAGACCTCGTCTGCCGGCTCGAAGGCAACCCGCTCGAACCCCGCTGCAGTCAGGATGGCGGTGACTGCGTCGCAGTCGGCGAGCCCGAACGGTCCCGGTGCACCAACCGGTGGTGCGGGCAACTCGCGCCCCAGGGCCAGGGCGGCGCGAATGGCCTGGAGCCACTCGTTGCGCTCCAGACCCTGCCAGGACACCATCGCGAGCCTTCCGCCCGGGCGCAGGGCGTGGTTGATGTTGTCGAACGCGGCGACGGGATCGGCGAAGAACATGGTGCCGAACCTGCTCAACGCGATGTCGTAAGCGGCGGGTTCGAACGGGTGAACCTGCGCGTCGGCCTGGGCGAACGCGGCGTTGGTGACGTTCTCTGCGTGGGCGATCTGCCGGGCTCGCTCAATCATGCGCAGAGAGAGGTCCACGCCGAAGGCCGAACCGTCGGCGGCGGCGCGGGCGGCGTCGCGGGTGGACTCTCCGTTCCCGCATCCCACGTCGAGCACCCGCTCCTCACCGGAGATCGCGGCGATCTCCAGGAGTCTGAGGTGGTGACCCCGGATGCCGAGGTCGTAGTGCTCCCAGTCGCGCGCCCAGTCCTCGCCCTCGTCGCCGTCCCACGCCGCGGCCATCTCGACATTGGCGATTGCAGTGGTCATGACGACCCCTCCATCTGGCGGATCCACTATGCTCCCCTTGGAACCAATCAATAGTCCCAAGGGGAGTTCATGTCAAGGACGGCCGATCTCACTCCCACCTCCTACGCCGTCCTGGGGCTGCTGGCGATCAAGCCGTGGACGACCTATGAGCTGGCACTGCAGATGGACCGTACGCTCAGCCGGTTCTGGCCGCGCGCCCGCAGCAAGCTGTACGAAGAACCGAAGAAGCTGGTGGCGCACGGGATGGCACGGGCCTCCCGTGGTGCGGTGGGCAAGCGCCCCAGGACCGTCTACACGATCACCGCCAAGGGCCGGCGGGCGCTGACGATGTGGCTGGCCGTTCCCGGCGAGGGACCTGTGCTGGAGTTCGAGCAGCTGCTCAAGGTGTTCTTCGCCGAGAACGGGTCGACCGAGGACCTTCGTCGCACCTTGCTGGACGCTCGGTCGTGGGCTCACCAGCGCACCCTGGTCAACATCGAGGTCGGGCGCAGCTACCTGGAGGGGCGTGGACCGTTCCCGGAACGCGCCGCGATCACCATCCTGGTCGGCCGCTTCCTCGACGACCTGCTCGAAACGGTGGATCGTTGGGCGGAATGGGCCGGAGAGGTCGTGGAGACCTGGCCGGACCAGCCCCGGGACGCTCAGCCGGACCTTGCGGCTCTCGCAGAGTCCGTAGCGCACGGCCTGGAGCGCTCGGCACGCTGGCCGAGCAGGGGCGCCGGGTCCCGGCCTGAGACGCCCTAGACCTTGGGACCCGGCACCACCTCCCTCGTCCAGCAGCCCTCAGGTGTGCCCGGAACGCGCCGAAGAAGGGATGTGTCCGTCATCGGCGCCCTGCCACGCCCGAGCACCCGAACCACGGTGCTCTGGCTGGTCGCCGTCCCGACGGCGGGCGCCGTCACGCTGTTGCCCGTCGCGTCCTACCTTGTCCGGATCGTCACCGCGATCGCCGCCGCGGCCGTAATGCTGCACGCGGCGCGACGGCACCAGGACGGACTCGGCCGGGCCCGCCGGTTCTTCGCCTCGGCGCTGCTCGTGGGAGCCGCTGCGGGGCTCGCCGCGGCGACGCACATCCTCGTCACCGGTCACCCGGCCGCCTCCGGCTGGCTGGCCGACTGGGTCCACCTGGGTTACGCGCCGCTCGCGGTCCTCGGTGTCCTGTGCGTCCCGCGCACGGCCGGGCCGCACGGCAGCTCGCTTCGTGAGCTCGCGGACGGCGCCGTCGCGGCCGGGTCACTGTGGTACATCACCCGCCTGCTCATAGAGAGCCAGGGGCTGTCCGAGAATCTCGAGGGTGCCGGCAAGGTCACCGCGCTGGCCTACCCGCTGATACCGGCGTTCGTGGCGGCCATGTTCCTGTCCGCGATCCCTCGCGTCGTGCCGGCCAGCCGGCCGTTCCTGAGCCGCATGGCTCTCGGGATCGCCGTCCTCGCTGTCGCCAAGGCCGCGCTGAGCATCGCCTCCTGGCAGCAGGCCTATGCCGCCACCTGGTGGATCGCTGCTCTCAACGAGGTCGGCCTGCTGCTGATCCTCGGCGCGGCGCTGCTCGGCCCCATGCCTGCCCTGGCACGCCATGACAGGGAGACGCAGGCCGATGTCGACGCGACCCGCGGCGTCATCGTCTACGGGGCACCGTTCGCCCCGCTGGTCGTGGCCATCGCGGCGGCGTTCCACGAGCTGGTCGCCGGCCGCGGCATCCCCGCGTCCCAGATGGCGCCGCTGCTGCTCGTCGGCATCGCGGTCGTCATCCGCCACATCGCGAGCGCCCGTGAGACCTCGCGGCTCGTGTCCCGGCTCGCCGCCCGCGAGCGGGCCGCGCGCCAGCAGGCGCGAACCGACCCGCTGACCGGGCTGCACAACCGGACCGCCTTCGTCGACCACCTCGACGAGGTGCTCTGTGACGCGACTGCCCACCCGGTCGCTGTCGCGCTGCTCGACCTCAACGACTTCAAGGACATCAACGACACCCACGGCCACGACACCGGCGACGAGGTGCTGCGGCAGACTGCCGACCGGCTGCAGCACGCCGTCCCGCACGGTGGAGTCGCCCGGCTGGGCGGGGACGAGTTCGCTGCCTTCGTTTCCTCGTCTCCCGACGGCGGGCAGTCCCTGGCCGCGGAGATCGTGGACGCGTTCACCGAGCCGATCCGCGTCGGCCGGCGCTTCTTCCAGGTGCGGCCGAGCGTGGGCGTCGTCATCGACGAGCGGCCGGCCGGTGCGGCCAAGCGCGGCGACGGGT
>JBOGDY010000065.1:0-9360 GCA_050742955.1 Actinomycetes bacterium
CTACGGGGTGGTGAAGATGAACGTCGACACCGACACCCAGTACGCGTTCACCCGGCCGATCGTCGACCACATGTTCTCGAACTACTCCGGAGTGCTCAAGGTCGACGGCGAGGTCGGCAACAAGAAGCAGTACGACCCGCGCTCCTACGGCAAGGCCGCCGAGGCCGCCATGGCCGCCAGAGTCACCCAAGCCTGCGAGGACCTCCGCTCCACCGCCACCACCCTCGGCACCTAGCCTCTGCCCCCCAACGCGAAATGATCACGGTCGCGTGATCATTTGACCCTGACCGCGGCTTCTTGGGCGCGGGCACGGTCAAGTGGCCTCGGTCGGGCATCTGCATGCGGCCACCGTCCACAGCCGAGAAGGGCGTGGGTCGGTCCACAGATGCCGTACGACGGGTGGCTGGGCTACCCGGAGGCCGCAACTGTTCGGGCTGTGGACGGTGAATTGGGTCGTACGGCCGCCGCCCAGCGTGGATTCGTCTACCGCTGGCAGGCCCTCGAGTGTGGCTACAGCGAGAAGGAGATCGCGGCCCTGCTCCGATCCGGAGCGTGGCAGATCCTCCGGCGAGGCACCTACGCCGCGCGGTCAACCGTGACGGCACTGGATGCAGCGGGTCGGCACGTCCTGATGGTGCGCGCGGTGGTCGGCAAGCTCGAAGGCCTGGTCGTGGTGACTCATGCCTCGTCACTCGCCGTCCAGGGAGTGCCGTTGTGGGGCGTCGACCTGAGGGAGATCCATGTCCTCCGTGAGGCGAAGCGCTCCTCGCGTACCGATGCCCACGTTGTGCATCACCTTGGTGAGCTGCCGGAGTCGGAAGTCATCGAAGTGGACGGCCTGCACGTCGCCCGGGCGGAGCGGAGCGTGGTCGATGCGGCCCGGACTGAGCGGTTCGAGGCCGGCGTGGTGCTCGCCGACGGAGCCAAGCGCAGATTGATGTTCGACGACGACGTGGCCCAGGACATCATCGAGCGACAACGTGACTGGGCAGGGTCCATCAAGGCGGAGCGGGTCCTGAAGTTCTCCGACGGCGACGCCGAGACGATCGGGGAATCGAGGTCCCGCGTCATGCTGGCCCGCATCGGGCTGCCAAAGCCGCGCCTGCAGAAGCGCTTCTATCGACCTGACGGGTCGGTGTTCGCGCGCAGCGATTTCTACATTGAGGATTACTCCACGGCCGGCGAGTTCGACGGCAAGATGAAGTACGCCCGCGCGCTCTACGAGAAGAGTGGCCGGATCGAAAATGTCGACGTGGGGCACGTCGTCTGGGAAGAGAAGCGTCGCGAGGACGCGATCCGCGACCAGGGCAACGAGATGGTGCGGTGGGTGTGGTCGGAGCTCGATGGGCACGACCAGCGCATCCGAGACCGGTTCCGTGCCGCGTTCTCGCGTGCTGGTCGCCGCCGGCGGGCGGGCTGATCCACCGGATGGCTGCCCTCCGGGGGTGCACAGCGATCTGCCCGCCCTGCTCAGACCGCCCTCGACCGTCCCAACCGAGGCGTTGCCACCCTGACCGACGCCAATTCGCCTAGGTCTCGGTCAAATGATCACGCCACCGTGATCATTTCGACGGAGGGGCCCAACGTGGTCGATTCGGCGGGGGGGAGGATGGGGGGATGACGCACGAGAACTTGTTGGGCGGGCCGGCGCCGACGTTGCTGCCGGACGAGCCACATACCCGGGAACGGCTGGCCGCGGGAGCCGACCCGGCGGAGGTCGCTGCTGGTAACCCGGCGTCCTCGTTGGCGTGGGCGGCCCTGGCTGAGCAGGCGCTGGCGGCCGGTCGGGACGTCGAGGGTTACGCCTACGCGCGCACCGGCTATCACCGCGGCCTGGACGCTCTGCGGCGCAACGGCTGGAAGGGTCACGGCCCGGTGCCGTGGGAGCACGAGCCCAACCGCGGGTTCCTGCGGTCGCTGGGCGCGCTGGCGACGGCCGCCGGCCGGATCGGGGAGACGCCAGAGGAGGAGCGCTGCCGCGAGTTCCTGCGGGACAGCAGCGCGGAGGCGGCGTCGGTCCTGCTCGGCTGACCGGACCCGAGGACCGCAAAGGCGAGGGCGGGCGGAACCGTCCCCTGTCGCGGTTCCGCCCGCCGGGACAGATCATGCCATTCCGGACCTCCGCTTTCGACCCCTCGACCACGGGTAGATCAGAGGCCAGCCGGCGAACCGCCATCGGACCCCGCACCACGCGACGAAGGAGAGACGTGAGCGATCTCGAGGAGATGCTCCGGCGACGCCTCGAGGTGGTCATCGGGACACCGTTCACCGAGGGGAACGCGCTCACGGTGCTGCGCAACGGTGACCAGATCTTCCCGGCCATGCTCGACGCCATCCGCGAGGCTCGCAGCACGATCGACCTGATGACCTTCGTCTACTGGCAAGGAGACGTTGCTCGCGATTTCGCACAGGCCATGAGCGAGCGGGCCGCCGCCGGTGTCCGGGTCCGGCTCCTGATCGACGCGCTGGGCGGGCGTCTCATCGAGAAGGACCTGGTCGGGCAGATGGAACGCGCCGGCGTGCAGGTCGAGTGGTTCCGCAGGCCGCTGCTCAAGTCGCCGTTCAAGTCCAACCACCGGCTGCACCGCAAGGTCTGCGTCGTCGACGGCCGGGTCGGCTTCACCGGAGGAGTGGGCATCGCCGAGGAGTGGTGCGGCGACGCGCGCAACGAGGACGAGTGGCGCGACACCCACCTGCGCGTCGAGGGCCCCGCGGTCGACGGGCTGCAGTCGGCGTTCATCCAGGACTGGGCCGAGAGCGGACGACCCCTGTACGACGACCGCGACCGCTTCCCGGAACAGCCCCGGCCCGGAGCCTCGACGGTGCAGATCGTCCGCGGCTCGGCCAGCCTCGGCTGGGACGACATGCAGTCGGCGTTCCAGCTGCTCCTCGGCTCGGTGCAGGACCGGCTGCGGATCGCCACGGCGTACTTCGCGCCCGACGACGCCTTCCTGGACACTCTCTGCGCCGCCCCGGCTCGAGGCGTCGAGGTGGACCTTCTGCTGCCCGGTCCCCACGCCGACAAGCGGGTCTGCCAGCTCGCCAGCGAGTCCGCCTACGCCCGCCTGGTCGACTGCGGGGTGCGGGTGTGGAACTTCCAGCCGTCGATGATGCACGCCAAGGTCATGACCGTCGACGGGACGGCAGCGGTCGTCGGCTCGTCGAACTTCAACCGCCGCTCGCTCGACCACGACGAGGAGGTCGTGCTCATCGCCCTCGACGGCGACGTCACCGCCACCCTCGACGCGCACCTCGACGAGGACCTCGCCCGCAGCGAGCAGATCGACCTGACCCGCTGGCAGAACCGATCGCGGCCCCAGCGGGCCCTGGAGACCGCCACCAAGCCGATCCGCCGCTGGCTGTAAAGACCTAAGCCGGTACGACGAGGGCCCAGGCGCCCTGTTCGACGGTCCACGACCTCGACCTGACCGGACCCGACAGCTCGCCGTCGGCGTTGACCGGGAACGGCTGGCCGCCCACGCGCACCGTGCGTGCCCGCAGGTGGTGGACGTCGGACCGGTCGACGTGTGAGCCGCGTCGCAGCCCGGCGCCGTAGCCGATCCGGGCAACCGGCCCGACCGCCTCGGACACGACCAGGTCGACGAGCCCGTCGCTGGGGTCCGCGTCCGGCGCCATCGGTGCGCCGCCGCCGATCGAGCTGCCCAGCCCGAGGCCCACCATCAGGACCCGCCGGTCCACGTCGACGACCACTCTGTCGTCGGCCTCCACCTTCAGCCGCCAGCCCCTCGTCCGGGCGCCGGCGACCATGCCGCCCAGCGCGTAGGCGGCCTTGCCCAGCCGCGGCTTCCACTGCTCGCCCCGCGCGGCAGCCTCCGCGCCGATGCCGAGGTGCACCGCGTTGACGACGATGCCGTCGGCGTCGTCACGCAGCAGCTCCATCGGGCGCGGCCGCCCACCGATCAGGGCCCGGGCGGCCTCGGCGGCGTCCAGCGGGATCCCGACCGACCGGGCCAGGTCGTTGCCGGTTCCCAGCGGGATGAGGCCGAGCGGTTCGTCCGGGGTCAGCTCTCCCCGTCGTACGAGCGTGTCGACCGCGGCGTGCACCGACCCGTCGCCGCCCACCAGCACCAGCATCCGGTCCTCGCGCGCGGCCACGATGCGCTCGAGCTCGCCGCGGTCGCCGGAGGCCGCGACCCTCACGTCGGCGCCGGCGCGCAGCACGGCCAGCGCCGCGTCGACGGCGTCGTCGTCCGTGGTACCGGCCGCCGCGTTCGTGACCACCAGGAGTCGGGTCAAGTAGCCTCTCCTCGCCAGAGCCGACGCGCGGGTGCGCCGGAGTCGCATGCGCGTCCAAGGAGAGGTCTACCCAAGATGCCGGCCATCGCGCTCCTCGGCGCCCAGTGGGGTGACGAGGGCAAGGGCAAGGCGACCGACGCCATGGGGGCGCGCGTCGACTACGTCGTGAAGTACAACGGCGGCAACAACGCCGGCCACACCATCGTCGTCGACGGCGAGAAGTACGCGCTGCACCTGCTGCCCGCCGGGATCCTCACCCCCACCTGCACCCCGGTCATCGGCAACGGCGTCGTCATCGACCTGAACGTGCTGTTCCAGGAGATCGACGCCCTCGAGGCCCGCGGGGTCGACACGTCCCGGCTGCTGGTCAGCGCGAACGCCCACCTGATCGCGCCCTACCACCGGGTGATCGACAAGGTCACCGAGCGGTTCCTCGGCGATGCCCGGCTGGGGACCACCGGGCGCGGCATCGGCCCGGCCTACGCCGACAAGATGTCCCGGGTCGGGGTGCGGGTGCAGGACCTGTTCGACGAGAAGATCCTCCGGCAGAAGGTCGAGGGGGCCCTCGAGGCCAAGAACAACCTGCTGGTGAAGATCTACAACCGGCGGGCCATCACGGTCGACGAGGTCGTGGAGGAGTTCCTGTCCTACGCCGAGCGGCTGCGCCCGCATGTCGCGGACACCGCGCTCGTCCTCTGTACGGCGCTCGACGAGGGCAGGACCGTCCTGCTCGAGGGCGGACAGGCGACCCAGCTCGACGTCGACCACGGCACCTATCCGTTCGTCACGTCGTCCAACCCGACCACCGGCGGTGCCTGCACCGGGTCGGGTATCCCGCCAACACGGATCGACAAGGTGGTCGCGGTCGTCAAGGCCTACACGACGCGCGTGGGTTCGGGGCCGTTCCCGACCGAGCTGCTCGACGCCGACGGCGACCGGCTCCGTGCGGACGGGGCCGAGTTCGGCACGACAACAGGGCGTCCGCGGAGGTGCGGTTGGTACGACGCGGTGCTCGCGCGGTTCGCGGTACGGGTCAACGGCGTCACCGACTTCGTCCTGACCAAGCTCGACGTGCTGACCGGGTGGGAGCGGATCCCGGTCTGCGTGGGCTACGAGGTGGGCGGCGTGCGGCACGACGAGATGCCGATGACGCAGACCGACTTCCACCACGCCCGGCCGGTCTACGAGTTCCTCGACGGCTGGACCGAGGACATCTCCGGTGCGCGCACGCTCGACGACCTGCCCAAGACCGCACAGGCGTACGTCGGTGCGCTGCAGGACCTGTCCGGCGCCCCGATCTCGGCGATCGGGGTCGGCCCGGGTCGCGACCAGACGGTCGTGGTCCGCGACCTGATCTGAAGGCGCGGCGGGTCAGGGGGCGGGCTTGCCGATCACCACGTCGTCGACGTGCACGCCGTCCCACCCCTCGGGGGACGCGCAGACCGGGCCGCCGACGCCGGCGCACAGCGAGTCGGACACGAAGCGGAACCGCACCTGCACGTCACCGCCGGCCGCGTCGAACGGCAGCGCGAACCGCTCCCAGTCCGGGTGGGCGTCGTTCTTGCCGCTGTAGGTCGCCAGCGTGGTCCAGTCCGTCCCGTTCGCGCTCGTCTCGACCGCCATGGTGTCGTAGCCGCCCTCGGTGTCGAGCCGCATCCACCACTCGACCACGGCCTGACCCGCCTCGGCCGCCACCTTCGGCGAGACCAGCGAGGTGTCCATGTTGTCGAGGTAGCCGGTCGGGCCCGCGACCGCGAAGGCCGATCCCCCGGCAGCCTCGCCGGCGCCGGTCCCGTGCCCGGGACCCCCGCGCTGCCACGACGGGACGCCGTCGGCGGTCCATCCCTGCGCGCCCGGCTCGAAGCCGTAGGACGCGTAGGGGGTGCCAACCGTCGGTGTCGGCGTCGGCGGCGGCTCGACCGGCACAGGCAGCCTGTCGGTGAAGTCGTAGGTCCACACGCCCCGCCCGTAGACCGCCACGACCGCCTTGTTCGGGTCGCCCGGCTTGAGCTTGACCGTCGAGACCGGGGCGAGCGGCAGGTCGGCGAGCGGCGAGAACCTGGGGGTCGCGTAGGCCCCACCGGTCTGCGAGGCGAACGCCCCCACGTCGGTGCCGACCAGCAGCTGGTCGCCGCGCAGCTCGACCGAGGTGGCCGGCGAGTCCGGCAGGTTGCCGGTCACGTCGGTGAAGGACTGGCCACCATCGGTGGAGCGGTAGACGTGGCCGGTGCCGAGCTGCTCGTTGCTGTCGCCCACCGCGCCCGGCGGCAGCCAGCGGCGGGTGTAGCCGCCCAGCGTCACGAACACGTTCTCCGCGTTGCGCGGGTCGATGGCCACCGAGGTGATGTAGCGGTTCGGCAGGCCGGCCGCCTCGACGATGTGCCAGCCCTTGGTGGTGCCCTTCTCCGGTGCCTCGGCGCCGCCGACGTTGGTGGCCAGCCCGTTGCGGAACAGCTGCGAGCCGGGCCCGAGCTTGTTCAGGGTGTCGCAGTGCCCGCAGAAGCCGGCGTACGCCGCGTCGCCCTGCACGTCGACGGCGGACATCGAGTTGTCCGGGTCGGCGCCGCTGGACGTCGCCGCCGCGTCGCCCGGGCGCGAGCGCGTCCCGAGGTCGTAGACCTTCCGCCACGTCTTGCCGGTGTCGCCCTGGCCGGCCTCGGTGTCCGGACCCCATAGCGTCTCGACCACGTCACGGCCGGCGGTCAGCAGGTGGTTCGGGTCGGTCGGGTCCATCATGAACGGGTTGGAGAACTTCGGCGCGGTCAGGCCAGGGTCGATGTCCTTCCACGACGTGCCGCCGTCCGTGGTTACTGACATCCCGCCGTAGGTGTACTCCTCGTACGCCGTGTCGGAGTCGTCAGGGTCGACTGCGGCGAAGAAGCCGTCGCCACCGTGGGTCTCGTACTGCTTGCGGCTCTTCGGGTCGATCCGCATGTGGCCGTTGTCCTGCAGGCCGGCCCACACGGTGCCGTCCTTGGCCATCACCGCGTCGTAGGGCAGCAGCGTCGAGAAGCCGTCGTTGTCGCCGAGTCCCCAGTGGGAGTTGTCGAGCTCGCTGTCCGGGTCGGTGTCGAACCGGTAGCGGTAGGCGCCGCCGTCGTTGCCGACGACCAGCTGGACTCCGCCCTTGACGAGGGGATCCTCGATCCAGATCCCGTCCTGCTGGTCCGGGTGCGTGGTCAGGTTGTCGTCAGTCGGCTCCCGGTCGGTGGGACAGGCCGGCAGGCCGGTGGACAGCAGCTGGCAGGACTCGCCGGCGAAGTACTTGCCGACGACATGGAACTTGGGTGGCACCGAGCCGTCCAACGGGACGCCCGCATTGCCGGCCTCGTTCGCCCAGACCTCCTCGAGGCCGAACACCATCCGGGTCGGCACACCGGACGCGGTCTGGCGGGTCGGGTCGGGCTGGACCCACAGGTTGTACCAGCCCTGCACGCCGGGCTGGTAGCCGACGCCGGTGCCGTAGCCGAACAGTGCGGAGCCGCTGGTCGGGTCGGCCGCGAGCTGGGTGCCGCTGGCCAGCCGCGTCCAGCTGGTCCCGAAGTTCTTCGACACATAGAGCCCGTTCAGCACGGTGGTGCCGACCGGCGGCTTGGCGCCCTCGGGCGCGTCGATCCCCGCCACGCCGCCGTTGTTGAGCAGCTTGGCGTCCTGCACCACGGCGTACAGCAGGTCGTGGTCCTGCTTGGCGCCGACGGTGCCGCCGAGCTCGACCCGGCCGATGTTGTCCTGCGGGGCGAAGCCGCCGGCGGCCAGCTTGGTGAAGGTGTTGGTCGAGCCGGACGTCGAGCGGTAGACGCCGTTCTCGGCAGACTGCACGCTGCCGTCCGGGTTGGTCTTGGTGCCCCCGCGCCAGCCCACGGTGGCGACCACGGTGCCCGGCTTGGTTGTGGTGCCCACGCCGTCGCCCTTGGCGACGACCACGTCGGTGACCACGTTGGCCAGGGCGCACTTGGGCCTGGCGCCGACGTCGGTGACGCCGGAGCACTCGCCGGTCGGCAGGTTGGCGTTCTTGTAGGACCGACCGCCGTCGGTGGAGGCGAACAGCCCCAGCTGGGTGGCTGCATAGACCTTGCTCGGGTTGGCCGGGTCGACCGCGATCTCGAAGCCGAGACCGCCGTCGGGGACGCCGGCTGCCTTGGTCCAGGTCTTGCCGAGGTCGGTCGAGTAGTAGGCGCCCTGGCCGGTGTAGGCGTAGGAGCCGAAGGTGGGCTCGCCGGTCAGCGCGAGCAGGGTGCCGCCGTTGGCCGTGGTCCAGCCGACTGCCCCGGTCACCGCGGTCGGCAGGTCGCCGGTGGCGTTGGTCCAGGTCTTGGCCTTGTCGTCGGAGCGCCAGACACCGCCGCTGGCCACGGCGGCGAACAGCCGCTCGGCCTGCGGGTCCCACGCGAACGAGTCGATCCGGCCGCTGTTGTGCGCCAGGCCGAGGCCGTTGACCTCCGGGTAGCGCGGGTCGTTCACGATCAGCGGGCCCTGGCCGTACAGGGAACCGGTGCCCTCGCTGCCGTCGACCGCGCCGGCCTTCATCGCCTTGCGCTGCGCCGACGCGTTGGCGGCCGCACCGGCCGCGTAGGTGCCGTAGGGCGCCATCCGCGGGATCGCCCGGGCGCCGAAGAGCGCGATGAGCTCCTTGAGCGACTCGGGTCGCTTGGTGGGCACGCAGTAGGAGGACCACTCGTCCCGGTCGAGACCTCGCAGCTGTGGCAGCTCGGTGCGCGCCTCGCGCACCAGCTCGGCGTCCAGCCCGCCGTCGGCCTCCTCGGATTTCCCGGCGGCCCCGCGCTCGGCCCCCAGCTCGTGACCGATCTCGCGCAGGACCGACGTCACCGGCGTGAACCCGGGCGCGCAGCCCTCGGCCTCGGCCTCACCGCCGCCGATCACCGAGGTGGCGGTGTAGCCGGCTGCGCTGAGCGCGAGGGCGGTTCCGACGGCGACGATGCTGCGTGTACGACTCAACCGCATGGGCGCTCCCACGATGTCCCCGGCAGTCGCCTGGTCGGCGACGGGCTGCCCGCACCTGTTTGGTGTCTGGCGGCAGCGGGCACAACGACCGGCTGGCCGTCTGGTCACGGATCCGTTGACACCCGCGGATCATCGTGACTC
>JBOGDY010000066.1:0-9326 GCA_050742955.1 Actinomycetes bacterium
CTCCTGGTCGCCTTCGGGACGGTCGTGGCCGCCCTCGTACCGATCGCGCTCGCACTGGTCGCCGTCGGTGTCGGACTGAGCGGCATCGTGCTGCTGGCCGGCGGCCTGACGGTCTCCACCGCCGCTCCCACCATCGGTGCGATGGTCGGACTGGGAGTGGGCATCGACTACGCACTGTTCATCGTGTCCCGCTACCGCGAGAACCGCACCGCCGGGCAGCCCAACGCGCCTGCGCTTTCGGCTGCCATGGCCTCCTCCGGTACGGCCGTCTTCTTCGCCGGCGGCACCGTGGTCCTGGCCATGGCCGCCCTCGTGCTCACCGGTGTGGGCTTCCTCGCCTCCATCGGGCTCGGCACGTCGATCGTCGTGCTTTTCGCGGTGGCGACCGCGATCAGCCTGCTGCCGGCGATCCTGTCGCTGCTCGGCGACCGCATCGACGCAGGACGGATCGTCGGCCGGCGTCGCGCCGCCAAGCCCGCCGAGGCCACCGCCTGGTGGCGGCTGGCCCACCGGATCTCCGCACGGCCCTGGCCGTACCTGGTCGTGGGGTCGCTCCTGCTGCTGACGCTGGCTGCCCCGGCGCTGTCGCTCAAGACCGGCTTCCCGGATGCCGGCGACAACCCGACGGGCCAGACGGAACGCAAGGCGTACGACCTGCTGGCCGACGGGTTCGGACCCGGCTTCAACGCACCCCTGCTCGTCGTCGCGGATCTGCAGGGCCCCGGGCTGGGCGCCGACGACATCCCCGAGCTGGCGGAGCGCATCGCCGCCGATCCCGGCATCGCGGAGGTCGGCGAGCCCCGTGTGACCCCCGACGGCGACACCGTCGTGCTGCCCACCTTGCCCCGCACGGAGCCGGCCGCCCCCGCCACCGTGGAGACGCTCGAGCGGATCCGTTCCTTGACCCCAGCAGGGGTCTTCGTGACGGGCCCGACCGCGCTGACCCTCGACCTGGACAAGCAGCTCTCCGACACCCTGCCGCTGTTCATCGGCGCGATCCTCGCCGCCTCCATCCTGCTGCTGATGGTCGTGTTCCGGTCGGTCACCGTCCCGCTGAAGGCCGCCGCGATGAACCTGCTGTCCATCGGCGGTGCCTACGGCGTCGTCGTCGCCGTCTTCCAGTGGGGCTGGCTGGGCGGTGTGTTCGGCCTCGACGGCACCTACCGGATCGCATCGCCGTTGCCGGTGATCTTTTTCGCCGTGCTCTTCGGCCTGTCGATGGACTACGAGGTGTTCCTCGTCTCCCGAATCCGCGAGGCGTTCCATGACACCGGGGACAACGCCGAGTCGGTCGCCCGCGGTCTGGCGTCCACCGGACGGGTCATCACCTCCGGCGCACTGATCATGATGTGCGTGTTCCTCGCCTTCGTCACCAACCCCTCGCCGTTCGTGAAGATGATCGGGCTGGGACTGGCGACGGCCATTGCGATCGACGCCACCGTCGTGCGCATGATCTTGGTGCCGGCGACGATGGCGCTGATGGGCCGGGCCAACTGGTGGCTGCCCGGATGGCTCGACCGGCTGCTGCCGCACCTCAGCCTCGAGACCGACCCGATCGCGCACCAGCCCATTCCGGTTCCGGTGCCGGCCCCCAGGGGGACCTCGGTCGACGTCCTGGACGGTGTCTCATGATCGAAGCGAGGAACCTCACCAAGACGTACGGCGACAAGACCGCAGTCGACGACCTGACCTTCACCGTGCAACCCGGCATCGTCACCGGCTTCCTCGGGCCCAACGGCGCCGGCAAGTCGACGACGATGCGGATGATCCTCGGCCTCGACGCGCCGACCAGCGGCACCGTCACGGTCGGTGGCATGCCCTATCGCAGGCACGCCAAGCCGCTGCAGGTGGTGGGTGCCTTGCTCGAGGCGCGCGCCGTTCACACCTCACGGTCCGCGTACAACCACCTGCTCGCGCTCGCGGCCACCCACGGTATCCCGAGGAGCCGGGTCGCCGAGGTGACCGAGATGGTGGGTCTGCAGGACGTGGCCCGGAAGCGAGCGGGCGGCTTCTCGCTCGGGATGGGGCAGCGGCTCGGCATCGCGTCGGCGCTGTTGGCCGATCCCGAGACGCTCATCCTGGACGAGCCGGTGAACGGCCTGGACCCGGAGGGCATCCGGTGGATCCGGGACCTGCTCAAGAGCCTCGCCGCGGACGGGCGCACCGTCTTCGTCTCCAGCCACCTCATGAGCGAGATGGCGCTGACGGCCGACCACGTCATCGTGGTTGGCCGGGGCAGGCTGATGGCGGACATGCCCATGTCCGAGCTCATCGCGCAGGCCTCGAGCAACGCGGTCGTCGTCCGTTCCCGGCAGGCCGCTGCCCTGGCCGAGGGTCTCGTCGCCGCCGACGTCACCGTCTCTCACATCGACCACGAGACCTTGGAGGTCACCGGCCTGACCGCCGCACAGATCGGTGACCGGGCCCGCGACTTCGACATCAGTCTGTCCCTCCTCGCCCCGAAGCAGGCATCCCTGGAAGAGGCCTTCATGGAGATGACCCGTGACGAGGTCGAGTACCACGCCAAGGCACCCACCGACCACGCCATCAGGAGTGCAGCATGAGCACCCTCACCGCAGAGCCCGCGAACGCGCCCATCTCCTCCGACGTCGTCAAGGTCGAGCGGGTCACGGGTGCCCGGGTCCTGAACAGCGAGTGGATCAAGCTGCGGTCGCTGCGCTCGACCGCGGTGACGCTGGCCACGGCCGTCTCCCTCATGGTGGCCATGGGCTGGATCATCGGCTGGGCCACCGACGCGAACTGGTCCGACTCGAGCCCGGAGGAGCGGGCGTCGTTCAGCCCGGTCGACGTCACCCTGGCGGGCTACTACCTCGCGCAGCTCGCCGTCGGCGTCCTCGGCGTGCTGACGGTCACCGGCGAGTACGCCACCGGCATGATCCGCGCGACGTTCGGGGCGGTGCCGAGGCGGCTGCCCGTTTTGTGGGCCAAGTCGACGCTCTACGCGGGCGTGACCTTCGTCCTCATGCTCGCGGCGGGGTTCGCTGCGTTCGTCGGCGGCCAGGAGCTGCTCGGGACGCACGGGACCGACCTCTCGGCCACCGGCGCCGTGCGGGCCATCGTGGGTGTCGCCGGCTACCTCGCGCTCATCGGCGTGTTCTCCGTGGCGCTCGGCTTCATCGTGCGCAGCACCGGCGGCGGTGTCGCCATCCTGTGCGGCCTGCTGCTCGTCGTACCGACGCTCGGCCTGCTGCTGCCGTCGAGCTGGCGGGACCACCTGCTTCCCTACCTGCCCAGCAATGCCGGCTCCACGATGTTCAGCGCGCGCACCGCCCCGGACGCGCTGTCGGCCAGCACGAGCCTGCTGGTGCTGCTGGCTTGGGTCGCCGCGGCTCTGGCCGGTGCAGCTGTGCTCGTCAAGCGGCGTGACGCTTGATCCATCGGATAGCACCTCGTTTGTCCCGCAGACGACGGCGAGAAACGCGATCCGTCTCCCTCACACGGGCGGGGGATCCGGAGCACACTGGTCGGTGTCGCGCATGGCAGTTCCACGAGGCTCGTCGCCATGCCCCGCCCCAGGGAGGACGTCATGTGGGCACACCCGCGCCTCATCGCAGTGGCCGCCGCAACGCTTCTGCTTGCGGCCTGCACCGGCGACGAGGCCGCCGACGCCACACCGGCCAGTCAGTCGGCTGCCGCGTCGGCGCCCGCCGCCTCCTCGCCCGCCGCCTCGGTGCCCCAGTCGCCCGCCGCATCCCCAGGAAGCGTGGAGCCCGTCGGCACCGTGACCGACCCGCAGGCCGAGCTGGACGTCGATGACCAGGTCGGCCGCGGCCGCAGCGTCCGGGTCGAGGACGTTCTCATCAGCAATGGAACCGGTCATGTCGGCGTGTTCGCCGCCAACGGTCGACTGCTCGGCGCCGGAAAGGTGAGCACGACCGTCCGACGACTCACGATCAGCCTCGACAAGCCAGTTCCGCGGACCAGCGAGCTGTTGGCCGTCCTCTTCTCTGACGACGGGGACGAGCGGTTCGAGGCAGCCGCCGACCCGCGAATCGTCGACGAGGACGGGGACTTCACGGACGACAGCTTCGATTACCGACTCCGGTGAGCGCGCGCTAGACCCAGTGGGGGCTGGGTGGCATCACCACTCGTCCCATGTCCGGTCCCTCCGGCTGCTCCACCTGCCTGTCGACTCGTCGCGCCGCCTGGCTGGATCAGAGCCGAGGGGCGGGATGAGGGCGCTCGGGTCCGGAGTGGGCATCTGGTCGGGTGCGACCTCGGTGAGGCTCGCCCACCATTGGTCGAACACGTCCTGTCTGGTCGCCACAGCACCACCCCGTCCGCTTCACTGAACGCCCATGCCCCGCGGCTCACGACGACGGCATCGTCCCGCGGGACACTGCCAGAAGATATACGCCCAGATCCGGACTTTCCATACCGCCGGTCGGGTGATGGCTCGCCAGTCGATCTGCGCCGGCCACTTCACAACGCCAGCTCCGAGACGGACGGGCGCGACGAGTCTCCCGGACGTCCGTCCTCCAGCGGCAGCACGCGCCACAGACCGGTCCGGTAGAGCAGGTCGAGCGTCCGCCGGTTGGCGCCGCGGAGGATGACGGCTCCACCGCGGGCACGACAGCGGCGGTGGGCACCGAGCAGCGTTGCGACGGCCGACGAGCTCAGGTGCTCCACCTCGGAGAGGTCGACGACGACCGTGCGCGCCCCGCTCCGCATCAGATCGTGCAGCGCCCACCGAAGGGCGGCCAGCTCGCAGGACACCGCATCCTCCGACAGTCGCAGCACGACGTCGCCGGCCTCACTGGTGTCGCTCATTCGTGGCCTCCCTCGTCTGCGGATGGTCTGCAGGTCCGAGCTGCCATGCTCACCGTTGCGTGTTGCGATCCCGCCGGCCGTCTTCTTGCAGTGGTGTGAAGATCTTGGTGGACGCGGCCGGCTGGTCCTGTCGTGCTACCGCGGGGTGCGACGATGGACCGGTGCCCGCACAGCTGCTCGTCGTCGAGGACGACGACAACATCCGGGCGGCGCTGCGGCTCGGCCTCGAGGACGAGGGCTACGAGGTCCTCGAGGCAGCCTCCGCCGAGGATGCGCTGGACGGCCTCGACGACCTGGATGTCGAGGCGATGATCGTGGACCTGATGCTCGGCGGGATGGACGGCTTCAGCTACATCCGAGAGGTCCGCCGTGCACGTGACATCCCCATCCTGATCGTCAGTGCACGCGGTGACACGCACGACATCGTGGCGGGCCTCGAGGCCGGGGCCGACGACTACGTCACCAAGCCGTTCCACGTCAAGGAGATCACCGCGCGGCTGCGGGCGCTGCAGCGGCGGGCCCACGGCTCCTCGGGCGGTGGCGAGGTCGACGTGCTGCTCGACGGCGACGCAGATGCGCCCCTGGTGCTGGCACCGGTCGAGGGAACGCTGCGGCGTGGCGGCGTCCCCGTGCACCTGACCCTCACGGAGTTCCGTCTACTGGGTGTCCTGGCGGAAGCACCGCGTCAGGTGTTCAGCCGTCGTGCCCTGCTCGAGCGCGTCTGGGACCACGGCTACTTCGGCGACGAGCGCCTCGTCGACGTGCACATCAGCCGGCTGCGGTCCAAGGTGGAGCGCGATCCGGCGCAGCCGGCCGTCATCGTCACCGTCCGCGGGATGGGCTACCGGCTCGACCCGCGATGAGACCGCCGTTGGCACAGAGCCTGCGTGGGCGGATCGTGCTCGCATTCGGGCTCGGCACGTTGGTCCTGACGTCGTTGCTCGCCGTCTTCACCTTCCTGCTCAGCCGCAGCTATCTGCTGGAGCAGCGCCAACGCAGCGTCGTTCGGCAGGCCTACGTCGATGCGGCCCTCGTCCGCGACCAGCTGTCCACCACCGGTGCGAACGTGCAGCACGCGTTGGACGCCGTCGACCCCAGGTCGGCGACGGCACTCGTCCTGCACCGCGGGGACCAGTGGTTCTCGTCGTCGCTCGACCTGGGGGCCAGCGCGCTGCCCGGCCGGCTGGTCCGGGAGGTCGACTCAGGTCGGCCGGCCTATCTGCGGACCGACATCGCCGGGGTGCCCTCGCTGGTCGTCGGCGTACCGCTCCCAGCGGTCGGTGCCACGGTCTACGAGGTTGCTCCGCTCACAGAGCTGGACCAGTCCCTCGAGCTGCTGGCGATCGTCCTGGCCGTCGGCGCCGTGGTGGCGACGGCGGGTGGCCTGCTCCTCGGCGTCTACGCCAGCAGACGTGTCGTCCAGCCCCTCTACTCGGTGGCGGGAACGGCCGCGGACATCGCCGCCGGGAGTCTCGCCAGCCGGCTGCCCGCGACCGAGGACCCGGACCTGGCGACCATCGTGGGCTCGTTCAACAGCATGGTCGATGCTCTGGCCGGGCGCATCGCGCAGGACGCCCGGTTCGCCGCGGACGTCAGCCACGAGCTCCGGTCGCCGTTGACCACACTGGTGGCGAGCGTCGACGTCCTGCGGGGACGCAGCGAGGAGCTGTCGCCTCGAGGTCGCCAGGCCCTGGACATGGTCGAGCGCGAGCTGGTGCGGTTCGCGCGGCTCCTCGACGACCTCATCGAGCTGGCACGGTCGGACGCCGACGCAGGCTTGCACCAGACGCGGCTCCAGCTGGCCGACCTGGTGCGCGCGACGTTGGCGTCCGGTCTGTATGCGCCGGAGCTTCTCGTCGTCGAGCGCGACGTCGCCGTCCATGCGGACAAGCTGCGGTTGGAGCGCGCCCTGGTCAACCTTCTCCAGAACGCCGACCACCACGGCCACGGGCTGGTCCGGGTCACGGTAACCGCGTCCCGGCAGGAAGCGTTCGTATGGGTCGACGACGCCGGGCCCGGTGTGCCCGTCGAGCTGAGGGAGCGCATCTTCGAACGCTTCGCCACCGCCGGCTCGGGTCGCGGCTCGTCGCAGGGGAGCGGTCTCGGGCTCGCGCTGGTGCGCGAGACCGTGGGTCAGCACGAGGGCGCCGTCTGGTGCGTCGACCGCCCGGACGGGCCGGGCGCCCGCTTCGTCGTCACCCTGCCTGCGGTGGTGGCGTGACCGGGATCGGCGCCGACCGCACCAGCGGCCGTGCGCTGACCGGCCGAGCCCTGACCGTGGTCGTCCTGACGCTGCTCGCCGGCTGCGGGATCCCCACGGACTCCGAACCTCGGGCGCTGGACACCGCCGACATCCCCTACGACCTGCTGGCGCCCGCCACACCGACAGCCGACGAGGCACCGTCGGCGCCGTCAGCGGTTACGGGGCCCCGGTTGTTCTTCGTGACGTCGCGGGACGAGATCAAACCCGTGGAGGCGTCCCTGCCGGTAGGCCCTCCCCGCGAGACCCTGGTCGGCCTCATGGAACGACTCGCCGCCGGGCCGGCCCCGGACCAGCGCGCTGACGGGTTGAACACGGCCATCCCGCCGGGGATCGACCTGCGAGTCGGCTCCCTGCGCGGCCGCCAGGTGGTCATCGACTTGGCCGGCGAGGCTTCCGGCCCCGCCGGCGACCAGAGCATCGTCGCGGTCGCCCAGATCGTCCTCACGGCGACCTCGCAGCCGGCCGTGGACTCGGTGGTGCTCACCCGTGAGGGGCGACCGATCGAGGCCACGCTCGCCGACGGCGAGCTCACCTCTGCCCCGCTGACGGCCGGCGACTTTCTCTCCCTGGTGCAGGCGGCCGGACCGTAGCGGATCGGTCAGGCCGCCCGCCCCCGGGTGGTGGCCTCCGGCATGCCCCCGGCCTCCTGGTCGAGCTGGGCGAGCAGGTCCGCCGCGCCCTCGTCGGCCGGCTCGCCGGGCGCCGGCAACAGGAACGACGCCAGGGCATCCGCCTCGTCCTCGCCACGTCCCTCGGACCCCGGGGCGAGCTCGCACCACACGGCCTTGCCGGTGCATGTGGGGTGGACTCCGTGCGCCCGGGCCAACCTGTCCACCAGCCGCATCCCGCGGCCGGTGCTGGCCTCCGTGCCATGGTGGCGACGCCGGGGGCTTGCGGCGGAGCCGTCGGCGACCTCGAGACGCAGGACGTCCGCGTCGAGGCGCATCGTGACCATGAACGGGGTCCGTGCGTGCAGGACCGCGTTGGTCGCCAGCTCGCTGATCACCGTCGTCGCCGCCCAGTCGAGGTCTGACCGGCCCCACAGCGCCAGCATGTCGGCGACGAACCGTCTCGCGGTCGCCACGTTGCGGTGGTCGGCGTCGAGCGCCGTGACGGCGAGCTGCATAGCCGAAGGCTAGGGCGGGTCAGGGAGGCCGAAAAGTCCCAGCCTGTTGCAGTTTCGTGAAAATCGGGCCCGGTCGCGAGCACGGGACGGCGAAACGCCCGGCGGGTCGGTACTTGACACGAGTGCCTTGACGGCACTCGTGTGACTGGTGTTCTCTTGCGGGGCTGATGTGACTTCAGCGCTGCGGGCGTCGTCCCGACAACCAGGGGTGCCGACGGTCCGCGACGAGAGGAGAGCCCGGTGGGGGTGCACCACGTCGTACGCCGTGGTCTCCCGCGGCTCGCGGCCGCCTCCCTCGTCGCCGTGCTCACGGTCGTCGGCCCCGGCCCGCTGGCGGTCGCCGAGCCGGACTACCCCAGCGCCGCCGACGTCGAGGCCAGCAAGGCCGAGGTCGGGCAGCGCGCGGCGAGCGTCGGCCAGATCGAGGCCAGGCTCGCCGCCGCCAGCGCCGAGTCGGCGCGACTGGCCACCGAGGTGGCGGCCGCGGTCGAGGCCTACAACGGTGCCCGCCTGCGCCTGCAGCGGGCCGTGCGCGCGTCGATGGAGGCCGAACGGGCCGCCGAGGGCGCGCAGCGACGCCTCGGCGTCGCCCGCGACGACCTCGGCCGCTTCGCGTCCGCGGCCTACCGCTCGGGCGGTGACCTCAGCGGGCTGACCGTCGTGCTGTCCGCGGGCGGGCCCCGCGACCTGCTCGACCGGGCCTCGGCCATCGACCAGATCGGCGACAGCCGACGCAACGCCCTCGACGCGGTGCGGTCCGCCGAGGCCGTGGCCGGGGTCCTCCGAGGCAGGGCGGCCAGGACCGTGACGGCCCGGCAGTCGGCCGCGGAGGCGGTCGAGCAGGCCAAGAAGGCGGCCGAGGGCAAGTTCGCGACCCAGCAGCAGGCCGTGTCGCGGATCGCGACCGAACGCGAGTCGCTGGTCCGGGCGCTGGCTGCCGCCCGCAACACGTCGGTGGCCCTCGAGCGGTCCCGGCAGGAGGGCATCGAGCGCGACCGCGCCGTGCGGGCCCGACGGGCGGCGGAGCGCCGCGCCGCTGCCGAGCGCCGCCGAGACCAGGCGCGGGCCGATCGGGAGGCGGAGCAGAACCAGCCGGGCGGCGGCTCCGGCGGCTCCGGCGGCTCCGGTGGCGGCGGCGTCGGGGGC
>JBOGDY010000067.1:0-9324 GCA_050742955.1 Actinomycetes bacterium
CCTCCCCACGGCGCCCGCCGGCCGTGCGCCAGGCGGCCGGTGGCCACAACCTCCGCGACGGTCGCCGGGACCGGCGAGTCGCCCGGCAGGTGCTGGGGCACGTAGCCGACCCGCCGCCGGTCGCCCGCGGTCTCGGGGGACCGGCCGAAGAGGGTGACCGTCCCGTCGAGGAGGGGGACGAGGCCGAGCATGCCCTTGACCAGGGTCGACTTGCCGGCGCCGTTCGGGCCCATCACCGCCAGCACGTCGCCGTGGCGTACCCGCACCGAGACGTCGCGGACGGCGGCGTGGTCGGTGTAGCCGAAGGAGGCGTCGGAGAGGGCGACGACGACGTCATCGGCCGGGCCGGCACCCGTCGTCAGCGGCACGGCAGCCCCTCGCGCAGCGCGCGCAGGTTGGCGCGCATCACGGCCAGGTAGTCCGCGCCGGCCGAGTCGTCGGTGATGCCCTCGACCGGGTCGAGGACCGCCGTGCGCGCTCCGGCCGAGTCCGCCACCGTGCGGGCGACGGCGGGCGACACGAGGCTCTCGGTGAAGACGGTCCGCACCCCCTCGGCGCGGACCAGCCGGGCGAGCGAGGCGAGGTCGCCCGGGCTGGGCTCCTGGTCGGGGCTCACCCCGGCGATGCCGACCTGCTCCAGGTCGTAGCGGTCGGCGAGGTATCGGAACGCCTCGTGCGCGGTGACCAGGTGACGGTCCGCGCAGGTCGCGAGGCCGTCACGAAGCTCTGCGTCGAGAGTCTCGAGGTCGGTGCGCAGCTCGGCGGCGTTCGCCCGCACCTGCTGGGCGTCGGAGGGGGACAGCGCGGTCAGCCGGTCGGCGACCGCATCGGCCACCGCCGCAAGGCGGATCGGGTCGAGCCAGAAGTGCGGGTCGCGCCCTTGGTCGCCGACCGGGACCAGGTCCGCGGCGTCGGACACGTCGAGCGCGGAGTCGCCGGCAGCCTGGTCGACGGCCTCGTCGACCGCGGGCTGGAACCCGCCGAGGTAGACCACGAGGTCGCCGGACGCGACGGTCCGCAGGGCCTGCGGCGACAGCTCGAGGTCGTGCGGCTCCACTCCCGGCCTGGTCAACGTCGTCACGTCGAAGGCGCCGTCCGCCAGCCGCTCGGCGACGAACTGCAACGGGTAGAACGCGGTCACGACCGTCGGGCGCCCACCGGCGCTGCCGTCGGCGGTCCCGCCGCACCCTGTGAGCGTGACCGCCGCGAGCGCCGTGAGTACCGCTAGCGCCGCCACGGTGGGGCGGCGACGCCGGGCGGATGAGCCACGCATCCCCACAGCATCAACGATAATGAGAACCGTTGTCAACTAGCCCCAGGCCGTGAGCCCGATGTGCTCACCCGCGCGGAGTGAGACGTCTCGCAGGTGTGCAGTGGCCAACTGACCTGCGAAACGTCTCACTGCGGCAGCGGGGTCACTGCCACCTTGCGGCGTGCCATGGCTACCGTTGGCGCCGCGCCATGGGAGGAGATCGCGTGCTCGTCGTCACCCGCCTGCGAGTCGCCGACGGCGACCAGCGCCCGTTCCTCGAGGAGGCGCGGGCGGCGCTGGCGGCGCTGCGGGCGCAGCCGGGCTTCCGTCGCGGGCACGTCGGGCGGGCCGCCGACGACCCGGGCCTGTGGGTCCTGGCCACCGAGTGGGCGGGCGTCGGCGCCTATCGCCGCGCGCTCTCGGCGTACGACGTGAAGTTGCGCGCCACCCCCCTGATGGCCCACGCCGTCGACGAGCCGAGCGCGTTCGAGGTGCTCGAGACGTCCGACGCGGACAGCACGACCGCCTCGTCCACCCCGAGCCGGCGGGCCGCCGACGCGGAGACCGTCGGACCAGGGTCGGCGTCGGGGCCGCAGGCGCCGACGGATCTCGGCTGAGCGGGGTGGCCCACGACCACGGACCGGGCGACGAGGCCGCCGCGGCGTCGGCGTGGACGCGATGGCTCCTCGTCGCGGCCGTGGTGCCGCTCGTCGTGGCCACGGTCGCCGGGCTGGTCCTGCTCTGGCCGTCGGGGCAGGTGAGCCCGTCCGACATCCTCGGGGTGGCGGCCGACCGCGAGCGGGGGACGGTGACGGAGGTCGGCCGGAAGCCGTGTATCGGGTCGGAGGGCGATCCCGCCGCTGCGACCTGCCCGTCGGCATCGGTCGAGCTGACGAGCGGCGAGGGCGCGGGCCGGACGGTCGAGGCATTGGTGCCGGAGGGTGAGGGCGCGCCGACGATCCGGGCGGGCGACCGGGTGATCCTCACCTACACTGCCTCGGCACCGCCGGGCCAGCAGTGGCAGGTCGCGGACTTCCAGCGGGGCAGCCCGCTGGTGCTGCTGGCGGTCGCGTTCGCCGTGCTGGTGGTGCTGTTCGGCCGGTGGCGAGGCGTGGCCGCCCTGGCCGGTCTGGCCGTGAGCGCCGGAGTGCTGCTGACGTTCGTGCTGCCGGCCATCCTCGCCGGGGAGAGCCCGCTGCTCGTCGCGATCGTGGGGTCCTCGGCGGTGATGCTCGTGGTGCTGTTCCTCGCGCACGGGTTCACAGCGCGCACAGCGGTCGCCGTGCTCGGAACCACGTTCAGCCTGGTCCTCATCGGGGTGCTGGCCTATGCCGTCGTGGCGGTCAGCCACTTCTCCGGGCTCGGGACCGAGGAGACCTCGTTCCTGCGCAGCGCCTACGGCGACCTCGACCTGCGGGGGCTGTTGCTCGCGGGCATCATCATCGGTTCGCTGGGCGTCCTCGACGACGTCACGGTCACGCAGACGTCGGTGGTGTGGGAGGTGGCGCACGCCAACCGGGAGCTGACGGCGCGTCAGGTCTACGTCGCCGGCACGCGCGTCGGCCGGGACCATGTCGCTTCGACGGTGAACACTCTCGCGCTGGCCTACGCCGGCGCGTCGCTGCCGCTGCTGCTGCTCTTCACGGTTGCTCAGGCCTCCACGATCGACGTGATCACCACCGAGCTGGTCGCACAAGAGGTCGTGAGGACCCTCGTGGGCGGCATCGGGATCGTGGCGGCGGTCCCGCTGACGACGGTTCTGGCCACGGCCGTCGCGGTTGCCGACCGTGCCCGTCCCGCTAGCGGCGGGAGGCGAAGGGCCGCGGTGTGATCACGTGGCGCCCGGCCCGTTAGGCTCGGTGGCTCACCGCCGACCGCCAGCCGGATGGAGGCCACCGTGGCCAGCAAGGGGACCGACCGAAACGACACCATCGTCAACCTCAGCAAGCGTCGTGGGTTCGTCTACCCCAGCAGCGAGATCTACGGGGGCACCCGGTCGGCCTGGGACTACGGGCCCCTCGGCGTGGAGCTGAAGGAGAACGTCCGGCGCCAGTGGTGGAAGACGATGGTGCAGGGCCGTGACGACATCGTCGGCATCGACTCGGCCGTGATCCTGGCGCGTGATGTCTGGGTGGCCTCGGGCCACGTCGACACCTTCACCGACCCGCTCTCGGAGTGCCAGTCCTGCCACAAGCGGTTTCGGGCCGACCACCTGGAGGAGGCCTACGCGGCGAGGAAGGGCCGGCCACCGGCCAACGGCCTGGCCGACGTCAACTGCCCCAACTGCGGCACCAAGGGGGCATTCACCCAGCCCCGGCAGTTCTCCGGACTGTTGCGGACCTACCTGGGCCCCGTGGAGAACGAGGAGGGCCTGCACTACCTGCGTCCGGAGACCGCCCAGGGCATCTTCGTGAACTTCCTCAACGTGATGACCTCGGCACGCAAGAAGCCGCCGTTCGGCATCGCGCAGACCGGCAAGTCGTTCCGCAACGAGATCACCCCGGGCAACTTCATCTTCCGCACCCGCGAGTTCGAGCAGATGGAGATGGAGTTCTTCGTCGAGCCGGGCACCGACGCCGAGTGGCACGACTACTGGCTGCAGGAGCGCTGGAACTGGTACGTCGGCCTCGGGCTGCGCGAGGAGAACCTTCGCTTCTACGAGCACCCGCAGGAGAAGCTCTCCCACTACGCCAAGCGCACCGTCGACATCGAGTACCGCTTCAACTTCGGCGGCAAGGAGTTCGACGAGCTCGAGGGCGTCGCCAACCGCACCGACTTCGACCTCACGGCCCACGCCAAGCACTCCGGCGCCGACCTCACCTACTTCGACCAGGACAAGGGCGAGCGCTGGACGCCGTTCGTCATCGAGCCGGCCGCCGGCCTGACTCGGGCAACGCTCGCCTTCCTGCTCGATGCCTACACCGAGGACGAGGCTCCCAACGCCAAGGGCGTGATGGAGAAGCGCACCGTGATGCGGCTGGACCCCAGGCTGGCCCCGGTGAAGGTGGCCGTGCTGCCGCTGTCGCGCAACGCCGACCTCTCGCCCAAGGCGAAGGACCTGGCCGCGCTCCTTCGCAAGAGCTGGAACGTGGAGTTCGACGACGCCGGGGCGATCGGACGGCGCTACCGCCGGCAGGACGAGGTCGGCACGCCCTACTGCGTCACCGTCGACTTCGACACCCTCGACGACCAGGCCGTGACCGTCCGCGACCGCGACTCGATGGAGCAGGAGCGGGTCGGCCTGGACGCCGTCGAGGGGTGGCTGGCGCAGCGCCTGCTGGGCTGCTGATCCGGACACCTCGCGACGTTTGGGCACGCTTGACCCAATCTGAGCGGGCTCAGGGCTAACCTCCGACGTGCCGACAGTGAATCGGGGTGAGGTCTGTGCGATCGATCATGAGGCGGCTCAGCGCGCTGGTGGTGCTCGGAGTCCTGTTCTCGCTGCTGTCGGCACCCGGCGCGAGCGCCGCGGATCCGGCGGCGGAGATCGAGGCGCGGTGGCAGGCCTCCGGAGCCGAGGGCGGACCGCTGGGGGCGAAGCGTCCGGCGCCCGACGACGTCCCCTACGAGGTGTCCGGCGGCTGGGCGCAGGACTACGTCAAGGACGGCTGCGTCTGCGGCAGCATCTACTGGTCCACCGGCACCGGTGCGCGGGCGTTGCTCGGCCCCGTGCGGGCGAAGTACCTCGCGCTCGGCGGCGCCGACTCGCCGCTGGGCCTGCCCACCCATGAGGAGGCGGCCGCCGGCGACAGTGGCCTGAGCGCCGCGTTCCAAGGCGGCCGCATCTACTGGAGCCAGCCGACCGGGGCCCATTCGGTCACGGGCGCGATCCTGTCCAGGTACCGCGCACTGAGCGGCGCATCCGGCCCGCTCGGGTTTCCGACCAGCGACACGGTCCCGGCGGGCCCCAGTGGTAGCCGGGTCAGCAACTTCGTCGGCGGGCGGGTCTACTGGAGCTCGGCCACCGGCGCCCGGATGATCCGCCGGACCTCCATCCTGACCAAGTACCTCGACAAGGGCGGTGCCCGCGGACGGCTGGGCCTGCCGACCGGGGAGGTCGGAAACGTGACCGGTGGGCGGCGGATCGTCTTCCAGCGCGGACGCATCTACTGGTCCTCGGCCTACGGCGCGCAGACCGTCGAGCGACCGGTGGTCGGCCGCTTCGTGAAGATCGGTGCGGGCTCGTCGTACATCGGAATGCCCACCACCGACACCTACCGCACGAGCGGCGGCTGGAAGAACCGCTTCCGCGCCGGGTCGATCAGGTCCTGGGACTCGTCCGGCTCCACCAGGGTGACCGGCACGTGGCTGCCGCGGGTGCAGCGGGTCACCGCCTCCCAGATCCCCTACACCTACCGCTCGGGGTGCCCGGTCGGGCCGTCCGGGCTGCGCCGGGTGCTGATGCCCTACTACGACTGGGCCGGGGTCCCGCGCTACGGCAAGCTCATCGTGCGCACCAGTGCCAACGACGACATGCGGCGGGTGTTCCAGCGGGCCTTCTCCGGGCGCTTCCCGATCCGGCGGATGAACCCCGTGGACGTCTACCGGGGCAGCGACGTGAGGGCGATGGAGGCCGACAACACGTCGGCGTTCAACTGCCGGAAGGTGACCGGCAACCCCTACCGTCTCTCCCAGCACTCCTACGGCAACGCCATCGACATCAACACGTTCGAGAACCCCTACGTGACCAGCAGCACCGTCTACCCGTCCGGGTCGCGGACCTACCTGAACCGGTCATGGGTGCGCAAGGGGATGATCGTCCGGAGTGGCCCGATCGCCAGGGGCATGGCGGCCGAGGGCTGGCCGTGGGGCGCCCGCTGGTCGCACCCGGACTACCAGCACTTCTCCTCCAACGGCGGATGAGCGCGCGCCGCTGGTCGGTCGGTGCCGGGGTGTGCGGGCTGCTGGTGGCAGCCCTCGTCGGTTGCTCGGGCGACGAGCCGTCGCGGCGGGCGGTCCCGTCGCCGTCGCCGCCGACGACGACGACGGAACCCGCCGTGCCACCCGTTGCCCCCGAGCTGTCGGTGCCGGCCACGACGGCGGGCGACCTCGACTCGAAGAGCGTGCCCGGTCCGCTGGACCTCGGCCGGGGCTGGTCGCGCTACGTCGACCCCGGGGCGCCGGAGGAGGGCTACGTCGGCAACGGCTCATGGGTGCGCGCCCGGGGGACGGACGAGGTCGTGCAGGCCGTGGTTCCGCTCGGCTGCTCGGGTCTGACCACCCCGCCGGCGCTGCCCGTCCCGGAGCACGCCCTCGAGGCGACCTACCGCGGGCCCGGTGACGCGCCGGGGGTGGCCCTGGTCCTCGACTACGACGACCCCGACCGGGCGGCCGACTTCGTCGCGGGGATGGGCCGGGTCGCCCGGTCGTGTCCGGCACCGGCCGGGCCGGTCCCGTCGGACGGGCCGCTC
The DNA here is from genome assembly GCA_050742955.1 of Actinomycetes bacterium. GTDB lineage: Bacteria > Actinomycetota > Actinomycetes > JACCUZ01 > JACCUZ01 > CAWIXB01. The sequence continues at coordinate 6,664 of JBOGDY010000067.1, forward strand.
GTCGCCTCGATCGAGCCGGCCCGGGTCGACGCGAGCACCGTGTTGCAACGGCGTCGGGAGTTCGGCGCCGGGGCCACCGACTGGACCTGGTCCGAGGCCGTCGTACGCCGTGGCGCCCGGGTCGGCCTGCTGATCGTCGCCACCGACGCGGGCGCCGCACCGGACCTCGGAGACCTCGCCGCCCGGCTGCGGGCGGCGGTCATCCGTTAGCCATCTGCCGCCGCGGGTTGAGACGATGTCGTGGTGACCACCAGCCCGCTCGCGATCGGCCCCTACACGGTGCCGACGCCGGTCGTGCTCGCGCCGATGGCGGGCATCACCGATGCACCCTTCCGGCGGCTGTGCCGCCACTACGGAGGCGGTCTCTACGTCAGCGAGATGATCACGACGCGGGCGCTGGTCGAGCGTGACGCCGAGACGATGCGGATGATCGAGTTCGGTCCCGACGAGTCGCCGCGCAGCCTGCAGCTCTACGGCGTCGACCCGCACTACGTGCGCGAGGCCGTGACGATGCTGGTCGCCGAGGACCGGGCCGACCACATCGACCTGAACTTCGGCTGCCCGGTGCCCAAGGTGACCCGACGAGGCGGGGGAGCGGCGCTGCCCTGGAAGCGCGACCTGCTGCGGTCGATCCTGCGCGCCGCGGTCGGTGCGGCCGGTCCGCTGCCGGTGACCATGAAGATGCGCAAGGGCATCGACGACGGGCACCTCACCTACCTCGATGCGGGGCGCATCGCGCAGGACGAGGGAGTGACCGCGATCGCCCTGCACGGACGCACGGCCGCGCAGGCCTACTCCGGCGTGGCCGACTGGTCGGCGGTGGCGCGGCTCAAGGAGCACGTCGAGCAGATCCCGGTGCTCGGCAACGGCGACGTCTGGGAGGCCGGCGACGCCCTCCGGATGATGCGGGAGACCGGGTGCGACGGTGTCGTCGTCGGGCGCGGCTGCCTGGGCCGCCCGTGGCTGTTCCGGTCCTTCGACCGAGCGTTCGCCGGGCTGCCCGACGACCCCCACCCCTGCCTGGGGGAGGTCGCGGGCGTGATGCGTCGCCACGCGACCCTGATGGTGGAGTGGCTGGGCGAGGACAAGGGCGCGCGCGAGTTCCGCAAGCACGTCTCGTGGTACCTCAAGGGCTTCCCGGTGGGCGGCGAGACCCGGCGGCGGCTCGGGATGGTGTCGACGCTCGACGAGCTGGACGACCTGCTCGCGACCCTCGACCACACGGCGGCGTTCCCGGACGGGATCATCGGCTCGCCGCGTGGCCGCGCCGGGTCGCCGCGCCGGGTCGCACTGCCGGAGGGGTGGCTGTCGAGCGAGACGGCCGGGTTCGTCGACACCGGTGCCGAGCTGGCCGTGTCAGGTGGCTGAGGACACCGCGGCCGATGTCGCGGCCACCCTGGCCACGAAGCGGCGCGAGCTCGAGGGGGAGCTCGCTGCCCTGTCCGCACCGACGGGCGAGCCGGGCGACATCTCGTTCGGCAAGCGGGTCGGCGACGGCACGAGCATGGCGGTGGAGCGCCTGTCGCAGGTGGCGGCCCACGACCGGCTGCGGGTCACGCTGGTCGAGGTGCGCCGGGCGGAGGTGAAGCTCGCCGAGGGCTCCTACGGCGAGTGCGACGTGTGCGGTCAGCCCATCCGCCCTGAGCGGCTCGAGGCGCTGCACTGGGCGACCCGCTGCATCACCTGCGCCGCAGGCCTCTGATCAACTCGTCGGGTAGGTCAGCCCGATCTGGCGCCGTATCTCGTCCATCGTCCGCATGATCTCGACCGTCTCGTCGAGCGGCATCAGGTCGCTCTCCACCGCACCGGCCCGCAGGCAGCGCATCACCTCGGCGGCCTCGTGCCGCAGCCCGCTGCCCTCGTGCGGCTCCTCGAAGTGCTCGATCTGCGAGCCGGAACGGGATGTGACGGTGAACGTGGTCGGGGCGTACCAGGTCGCGTCGATCTCGAGGCGTGCCTCGGTCCCGACGACCACAGCCCGGTTCGGCCCGACGGCCTCCAACGACGTGGTCAGCACCGCGTGCGCACCCGAGCCGTACTGCAGCAGCACCGACGTCTGCGCATCGACACCGGTGAACGCCGGTTCGCTGACGGCGGTGACACGCCTCGGCGTACCAAGGACCATCGACGCGAACGACACCGGATAGATGCCGAGGTCGAGCAACGCGCCACCACCCAGCCCGGGTGCGAAGAGCCGGTGAGAGGCATCGGCCTCGAACCACTGCCCGTGGTCGGCGACCACCGAGCGCACCTCACCGAGCGCGCCCGACGTGACCAGCGAGCGCACTCGCGCCATGTGCGGCAGGAAGCGAGCCCACATCGCCTCCATCAGGAACACACCTCGGGCGCGTGCGGCGCCCACGAGGTCGACGGCCTCCGCGGCGTCGATGGTGAACGGCTTCTCGACCAGCACCGCCTTGCCGGCGTCGATGGCCAGGCGCGCGGCGCCGTGGTGGTAGGGGTGCGGCGTCGCGACGTAGACGACGTCCACGTCGGGGTCGTTGACCAGATCGGCGTACGACGAGTGGCGCCGGGCGACGTCGAACCGGCCGCCGAAGTCCTGAGCCCCGGCCGTAGAACGAGAGCCGACCGCGGCGACCTCTGCGTCCGGCAACAGCGCCAGGTCCGCGGCGAACGAGCGGGCGATCCCGCCGGTGCCCA
>JBOGDY010000068.1:0-9242 GCA_050742955.1 Actinomycetes bacterium
GCGGTCGGGGCCAGCCCGACGTAGTAGCGGCCGTCCTGCTGCCGGTGCACGCCGACGTGGTCGCTGGGGCCGTAGGGCAGCGGAGGGGCCGGCCCGTCGACGAGCCGCCGGCCCAGGTAGTCCTCGCCCTCCAGGACCTCGCGGAACCGCTCGGCTCCCCAGTCCGCGACCAGGAACTTGATCCGCGCCCGGTTGCGCAGCCGCCGGTAGCCGTAGTCGCGGAACACGCCCACCACGCCGGCCCACACCTCGGGCACCTCGTCGAGGGGGACCCAGGCGCCGAGCCGCTGCGCGATCATCGGGTTGGTCGACAGGCCGCCGCCGACCCACAGGTCGAAGCCGGGGCCGTGCTCCGGGTGCACGACCCCCACGAAGGACACGTCGTTGACCTCGTGCGCCACGTCCTGCAGCGGCGAGCCGCTGATCGCGGTCTTGAACTTGCGGGGCAGGTTGGAGAACTCCGGCGCACCGATGAAACGCTCGTGGATCTCGTCGATCGCCGGGGTGCCGTCGACGATCTCGTCCGCGGCGATGCCGGCGACGGGGGACCCGAGGATGACACGGGGGGTGTCGCCGCAGGCCTCGGTGGTGGACAGGCCGACCGCCTCGAGCCGGCGCCAGATCTCCGGGACGTCCTCGACCCGGATCCAGTGCAGCTGGATGTTCTGCCGGTCGGTCACGTCGGCGGTGTCGCGGGCGAACTCCTGCGCCACGTCGGCGATCGTGCGCAGCTGCTCGATGCTCAGCTGGCCGCCGTCGATGCGCACGCGCAGCATGAAGTACTCGTCGTCGAGCTCGTGCGGGTCCAGCACCGCGGTCTTGCCGCCGTCGATGCCGGGCTTGCGCTGGGTGTAGAGCCCCCACCAGCGGAACCGGCCGCGCAGGTCGGCGGGGTCGATGGACGCGAAGCCGCGGTGCGCGTAGACGTTCTCGATGCGGGCCCGGACGTTGAGCCCGTCGTCGTCCCGCTTGACCCGCTCGTTGGGGGTGAGCGGCTCGAGGTGGCCGAGGGCCCACTGGCCCTGCCCCTTGCGGGAGGCGGTTCGGGGGGTGGTGGGGGGCGCCATGGTGGCGGGTCTCCGGAGGTCGTGGCGCACGCCGTACGCCGTGGAGAGCCGCTCACGCGAGACTCAGATCCGGCGCGACCGTGCGCCGTCAGACAGGGACGGCGAAGGTCAGCCGGCCATACAGACCGCGCTCGACACGTGACCGTGGTCGACGTGGAGCCGCGCGACGAGCCGCGCATCGGTCGCAGACATGGCTATGACGGTGCCACGCGTCTCAGCCGGATGTCCAGATCGTCCCACCATCCGGACCCACCGCCTCACCCTCCCACCCGCCCTCACCCGCCCCTTTTCGCGTTGATCATGCGCAAGTGGTCGCCCGACCTCCGGACCTGCGCCTTTCTCCCCGTTGATCATGCCTAAGTGTTTCGCATCCGGACCGACCACTTGCGCATGATCGACTTGGAACATCATCGACTCGGAAGTTGGGTGGGGGTCAGGGGACGGCGGGGGTGGCGCGGGTGACGAGCGAGGCGGTGTCGGCGCCGCCGGGGAGGGTGCCCAGGCTGTGGCCCCAGTCGCCGGCCAGGCGGGAGGAGCAGAACGCGTCGGCGACGTACGGCGGGGCGTGGCGCACCAGCAGCGAACCCTGCAGGACCAGCGCCATCCGCTCGACCAGCCGGCGGGCCGAGGACTCGTCGGCGACCGCGAGGTCCTTACGGAGCTCGTCGGCCGCCGCGTCCAGCCTGGCGTCGCCGCCCCGGCCGGCCTCCACCTCGGCGAGGAACGCCTCGACCGCCGCCGGTTCGCGGTGCAGCGCGCGCAGCACGTCGAGGGCGTTGACGTTGCCGGAGCCCTCCCAGATCGAGTTCAGCGGCGCCTCCCGGTACAGCCGGGGCAGCCCGCTGTCCTCGACATAGCCGTTCCCGCCGAGGCACTCGAGGGCCTCGCCGGCGAGCACCGGCGCGCGCTTACACACCCAGAACTTCCCGACCGCGACCGCGAGCCGGCGCAGGTCGCGCTCGTCGTCGTCGAAGGCCGCCGCCAACCGCATCGCCAGCGCCGTCGCGGCCTCCGCCTCCACCGCCAGGTCGGCGAGCACGTTGCGCATCAGCGGCTTGTCGGCAAGCAACGAGCCGAACGCCGACCGGTGCGCGGCGTGGTGGGCGGCCTGGGAGACGGCCTGACGCATCAGCGCGGTCGACCCGAGCACGCAGTCCAGCCGCGTCATCGACACCATCTCGATGATCGTGGCGACCCCGCGTCCCTCGTCGCCGAGCCGTCGTGCCCAGGTGCCCTCGAGCTCGATCTCCGACGAGGCGTTGGAGCGGTTGCCCAGCTTGTCCTTGAGCCGCTGGATCCGGAACACGTTGCGGCGCCCGTCCTCGAGCACCCGCGGCACCACGAAGCAGGTCAGCCCTCCCGGTGCCTGCGCCAGGACCAGGAAGACGTCGCTCATCGGCGCCGAGCAGAACCACTTGTGCCCGGTCAGCAGGTACTCCCCGGCGGAACCGCCGACGGGTTGGGCCCGGGTCGTGTTGGCCCGGACGTCCGAGCCGCCCTGCTTCTCCGTCATGGCCATGCCGGCGAGGCAGCCCGCCTTGCCAGCGGGCGCGTGCAGCCCGGGCTCGTAGGACGTGGCCGTCAGCCTCGGCTCCCACACGGCGGCCACGGCCGGGTCGGTCCGCAGCGCCGGCACCGCCGCGTAGGTCATCGACACCGGGCAGCCGTGCCCGGCCTCGACCTGCGACCACACGACGAACCCGGCCGCCCGCCGCAGGTGCGCCGCCTGCCCGGCTCCGGCGCCCCACGGGGCCGCCTGGAGGCCGGACCGGACGGCGACGTCCATCAGCGCGTGCCACGCGGGGTGGAAGTCGACCTCGTCCACCCGGTGCCCGTAGCGGTCGTGGGTGCGCAGCACCGGCGGGTGGGCGTTCGCCTCGACCCCCCACCGCTGGGCCTGCTCCGAGCCGGCCAGCCGACCCAGGTCGGACAGGCCGGACAGCGCCCCAGGTGCGCGATCGCCGCCGTGCCGGCGGACCGCCTCGACGAGCGCCTGGTCCGTCGCGAACACGTCGTGGCCGGCGAGCGGGGGCGGCTGGTTGGTGACTTCGTGGGTGGAGGGCGTCACGTGGCCTACCGTAGAGCCCGTGGCCGCGGGTACCGCTCGTTCCGAGACGGCCGGGGTGCCGGCACGCCTGAGGCGGCCCCGGACGATCCTGTGGCGGCTCACCCGCGAGACGACCGCCAACTGCTTCCGTTACCGCGTCACCGGCCTGGCCGCCGAAGCAGGGTTCTTCGCCCTGCTCTCGCTGCCGCCGCTCATCCTCGGGCTGGTCGGCTCGATCAGCTACGTGGGCAAGTGGATCGGCGAGGACGTCGTCATCGAGGTCCAGAACCGCATCCTCGACGGCTCGCGGGACATCTTCACCTCCGAGGTCGTGAGCGATGTCATCGAGAAGACCCTCCGCGACGTCCTGACCGGCGACCGCTTCGACCTCATCTCGATCGGCTTCCTGATCGCGCTGTGGTCGGGCTCGCGCGCCCTGAACGTCTTCATCGACACCTGCTCGATCATGTACGGGCTCGGCGGGGTGCGTGGCATCATCCGCACCCGCGCGCTCTCGTTCAGCCTCTACATCGTCGTGCTGCTGGTCGGTATCGTCGTCATCCCGCTCGTCCTCGCCGGTCCCACGCTGCTCGGCCGGATCCTGCCCGACCAGGTCGAGTTCCTGAACTCCCTCTACTGGCCGGTCGCAACCCTGCTCTCCGCCGTCTCGCTCACCTCGCTGTACCACGTCAGCGTCCCGGTCCGGACACCGTGGACGCGGGACCTGCCCGGGGCGCTGCTGACCCTGGCGATCTGGTTCCTCGGCAGCTTCGCGGTGCGTTGGATCATCGGCATCAGCGTCGGCGGCGCCTCGATCTACGGTCCGCTGGCCACGCCGATCGTGCTGCTCATCTGGCTCTACGTGATCTCGATCGCGGTCCTCATCGGAGCCGCGCTCAACGCCGCGGTGGAGAAGGAGTGGCCGCGGCGGGAGATCACCGAGGCCCGGGAAGCGGTCGAGAGCCACCGTGACCGCGACGATCAGCGCGGCCCGGACGAGCCGGAGCGGCGGAAGAAGCCGCCGCGGCGCAGGCTCGGGCTGGACACCGGCGAGATCGACCTGCCGCCCAACCGCACGCCGGCGGAAAACCCGTTGGCGCCGACCAAGGACCGGCGCTACCGTCGCCCCAGCCGACCGAGCCGCTAACCGACCGGTCGCCCGGCGCGCCGAGGGGAGGAGACGTCCATGGCTGTCACGCACGCCTGTCTTCTCCCCGGCGCCCCTCCCTAGACCTCGCATCCCGGGCGCCCCCTCTCATCACCCGAAGGGTGCCCACCGTGTCTCTGCCCGACCTCCCGTCCCTCGGCTGGGACGACCACTTCTCCGCTGCCTTCGCGCCCCTCGTCGCCGACCACGTTCCCGCCCGGGTGACCCGGGTCGACCGGGGCGCCTGCGACGCCCTCGGCGCCCAGGGACGGCTGCGGCTCACCTTCTCCGGAGCCCTGCTGGCCGCCGGCGCCGCCGACCCGGTCGCCACCCCGTGCGTCGGTGACTGGGTCGCCGCCCGGGCCTGGTGCGACGGCCGGGTGACGGCCGAGGCGGTGCTGCCCCGTCGTACCGCCTTCGTCCGCGCCGGCGTGGCGCCCGGTGTCTCGCTCGGCCAGGTCCTCGCCGCCAACGTGGACGTCGCCGTCGTCGTCGAGGGCCTGCACCCCGAGCCCGACCTGGGCCGGATCGAGCGGTTCCTCGCGCTGGCCTGGGACAGCGGCGCCACCCCGCTGGTGGTGCTGACCAAGGCCGACCTGGTGCCCGACGCCGAGCACGTGCGGGCCGACGTGGCCGCCGCCGCGCCGAGCGTGGACGTGTGCGCTGTGAGCGCGGCGAGCGGGGTGGGCATGGACACCCTCAGCCCGTACGCCGTGGCCGGCACCACCCTCGCCTTCCTCGGCCCCTCCGGCTCCGGGAAGTCGACCCTCACCAACGCGCTCGCGGGCGACACCGTGATGGTGACCCGCGCCCTGCGCGCGGACGGCAAGGGCCGGCACACCACGGCCCACCGCGAGCTGGTGATGCTGCCCGGAGGTGGCCTGGTGGTCGACACGCCCGGCCTGCGCAGCGTCGGGCTCACCGACGTGTCCGAGTCGCTGGACCTGGTGTTCGCCGAGGTGGAGGAGCTGGCCGAGCATTGCCGGTTCGGCGACTGCCGGCACGACACAGAGCCGGGCTGTGCGGTCCGGGCGGCGCTGGAGTCCGGCGCGCTGCCGGAGCGCCGGCTGGAGAGCTATCGCAAGCTGGTGCGCGAGGCGCGCTGGATGGCGATGCGCCATGACGCCCGGCTGCGGGCGCAGGAGCGGGCCCGGTGGAAGCGGGTCACGAAGGACCTGCGCGCCGCCTCCCGCTCCCGCCCCTGACCGGCGCCACCGACGCCGCTCCTCGCCGAAATGATCACGGGACCGTGATCATTGCACCCTGACCGCGGCCAATTCGGCACGGTCGGGGGCAGTTGGCCGCGGTCGGGGCGATAGCCCACCGCTACGGCGCGTCCGACCCCGGCTCAGGCGAGATGGCCGGTGTCGTTCCACCGCTCGACGGCCGGCGTGTCCCGCTCGTGGCCCAGCACGCAGATCGCGCCGGCCGCCACCTTGAGGCGGGCCCCGTCGGCGACGTCGAGCCCGATCCAGCGGGCGCCGATCGCCCGGCACAGGTGCCCGTGCGAGAACGCGAGCACCGGTCGCTCGACGGCCAGCGCCAGCGCCACGACCCGGTCGACACGGCGGCGGACGTCCTCGGCGCTCTCACCTCCGAGGGGACCGTCGCGCCAGACGCTCCACCCGGGGCGGTCCCGGCGGATCTCCGGGGTCGTCAGACCCTCGTCCCGCCCGTAGTCCCACTCGACCAGGTCCTGGGCCTCCTCCGCACGGTCACCGAACCCGGCCAGGTCGGCGGTGACCCGTGCCCGCCGGCGCGGGCTGGTCAGCACCCTGGCGAAGTCGAGACCCAGCAGCCGGGCCCGCAGCGCCGCCGCATCCCTGCGACCGGCCTCGGTCAGCTCGACGTCGGTGCGGCTCGTGTGCCGGCCGGAGGCGCTCCACTCCGTCTCGCCGTGCCGCACCAGCCACAGCTCCGCCGCCGGTTCCGAGCCGATCCGCACGTGGTCACGGTAGCGAGGGGTAGAACGGGTCCATGACCCAGACGCAGCAGCAGGGACCGGCCGAGCAGGTCGACGTCGTGGTGATCGGGATGGGGCCCGGCGGCGAGGAGGTGGCCGGCCGGCTGGCGGAGTCCGGCCTCGCCGTCGTCGGGGTGGAGAAGGAGCTGGTCGGGGGCGAGTGCCCCTACTGGGCCTGCGTCCCGAGCAAGATGATCATCCGGGGGGCCAACCTCGTCGAGGACGGCCGCCGGATCGAGGGCGTCTCCGGCACGGCGACAGTGACCGCCGACTTCGGTCCGGTCGCCCGGCGGGTCCGCGCCGAGGCCACCGACGACTGGGACGACCAGGTCGCAGCCGACCGGTTCGAGAAGAAGGGCGGCCGGCTGGTGCGCGGCCGGGCCAGCCTCGCCGGACCCGGCCGGGTGGCGGTCGGCGACCGGACCTTCGCGGCCCGGCGCGGTGTCGTCGTCGCGACCGGGACCAGCCCCGTCGTACCCCCGATCGACGGCCTGTCCGACGTGCCGTACTGGACGAACCGCGAGGCCATCTCCACCCTCGACCGTCCCGAGTCCCTGGTGGTGCTGGGCGGTGGCGCGGTCGGGCTCGAGCTGGCCCAGGCGTTCTCCCGGTTCGGCAGCCGGGTGACGGTCGTGGAGTCGATGGACCGCATCCTCGCGGCGGAGGAGCCGGAGTCCAGCGAGATCGTGGCGAAGGCGCTCGCGGCCGACGGGGTCGACGTCCGCACCGGGGCGAAGGCGGTGCGGGTCTCCCACGACGGGGACGGGACGGCGGTCGGGCTGGAGGACGGTACGACGGTGCGCGGCGGCAACCTGCTGGTCAGCGTCGGGCGGCGGGCCAACCTGGGCGACCTGGGGCTGGACACCGTGGGGCTCGACCCGGCGTCGAAGGCCATCGAGGTCGACGAGCGGATGCGGGCCGGTGACGGACTCTGGGCCGTCGGCGACGTGACGGGCAAGGGCGCGTTCACGCACGTGGCGATGTACCAGGCGGGCATCGCCATCGCCGACATCCTCGGCGAGGACGGCGACCCCGCCGACTACCGAGGGCTGTCGAGGGTGACGTTCACCGACCCGGAGGTCGGCTCGGTCGGGCTCACCGAGAGGGCGGCGCGGGAGGCCGGTCGCACCGTGCGGACCGGCACGTCGCAGGTGTCGAGCTCGGCCCGCGGCTGGATCCACGGGCCGGGCAACGACGGTGTCATCAAGCTCGTCGTCGACGCCGACGAGGACGTCCTGGTCGGTGCCACGTCGGCGGGACCGTGGGGCGGGGAAGTGCTCGCGATGCTGACGCTCGCGGTCCACGCCCGGGTGCCGATCGGCCGGCTCCGGACGATGATCTATGCCTACCCGACCTTCCATCGGGGAGTGCTCGACGCCCTCGCCGACATGGGAGCCCGGGACTAGGATCCGAGACGTGGTCAGGCCGGGGAGCGACGCAGGCATCAGCGAGCTGGTGGCCCTGCTGACTCTGGTAGCGCTGGCGGTACTGCTGCTCGTGGCCGTGCCGTTCCTCGCCTGATCGCGCGCGCCACGACCGGCCGGCGAGATGGGACGTTGCGCCGGGGACACGCCGACGGCTCCCGGCGGGTCGTCGCCGAACGTCCCATCCCGGTGGGGTCGGAAGCCGGGGTGACGGGCCGGCGCTCAGGTGGTGGGCGATACAGGACTTGAACCTGTGACCTCTTCCGTGTCAGGGACCTTCACGCGGGCCTGTGACCTGCCGCGATCCAGAGGCGCTGCGCGAAATCGCAGGTCAGCCCTGGTGACCGTTGACGGCCGATGTCGGGCCTTGAACCCCGTTGGGTGCGCCTGATTGGCACGGCGTTGGCACGCGGTCCCGCGTCTACCTTCCGAATGAACTCATCCCTTCGTCTGACCTCTGACCCGACGCGCCCCACAACGGCGCTGTTGAAGATTGGATGCCCTGTCATGGACGACCTCACAGCCAGCCTGCCGGATGACCCCTTCATGACGTGCGCCCACGACGAGTCCTACGTAGCCCTGTGGCTGCACACGGCGGAATCTGAGCGGTTCGCTGAGCTTGACGTAGCGCCGGGCCTGGTCAGCGTCGCGGCTCTCACTCGGGCTCTTGCCGCCGTGCCCGTTGGGTGGCTGGTACGGGTGGGCGTGGCGGTTCTCGACTGAGGGGGGAAGCCTCGCTAATCTCCTAGAACAGTCCGTGTCAGCGATAGAACGGCCCCTGCCGTCCCCCTCCGGGGCAGGGGCCGTTCTGCTGCCGGATGCGGCCCCACGTGTCGCCCCCCTTGATTGACGGGCTCATGGTTCATGATGTCGCACGTGTCAGAGTCCGAGGCTGGGAGATTGCCACGCCTGCGGAAGGCGTGGCGTGCCTACACCCTCAGGGCCCGAGCGCCGCTCGCTACCTTCGTGGCCGGTGCAGCCGGGCTAGTGGTCATCTGGCCCATGGACGGACCAAGATCATTGCTACGGGTAGTCGGGGTGAGTTGCTTCTTCTTGATTGTCTTTGGCTTGATCGGTCTTGCCGCCTGGCATGAAGCTTGGGAGCTTCGACGTAACCCCGAGAGTCGGGAACGTCAGATTCGGGAACTCACAGAGGCACTTAGCAAGGCAATGAAGACGGTCTCGGTGATTCGTGATGAGATCACGGAGGGCAATGCACTACTCGCGCGGCTAGAACGACGAACCAATGCCACAAAGCAGTTGAGCCAACTCAGTGAGCCCCAGGCCATGGCTGTAGCCGATCAGCTACGCGATGAGTTGCGCGCCGAAGGGCGGCGCGGCCTCGTCAGGGATGTTGTTCTTGGAACGATCTTCTTTGGGGTTGGAGTAGCGGCGAGTCGGCTGTTTGGTTAGGCGTAACGGGTCCTCAGTGGGCTTAGACAGGGAATCGTCAGAAATGAGGGGGACAATGGGATTCTCAGAGAAGATCGATTCATGGAGCGCCCGAAGGCGCGCCGCGACTGTCACCGCCACGTTTGAGAAGTACTACTACCCCTGGGCGCGGGAGACGTTCGAGGAATGCAGAAAGCTTCGC
>JBOGDY010000069.1:0-9230 GCA_050742955.1 Actinomycetes bacterium
AGGGTCACCCGGGAGCTCAGCTGGCGGAACAGCAGCGTCTGGTGCACGGCCTTGGGCCCGGTCGCCAGCACGCCGATGCGTCGGTCGCTGACCTCCCAGCCGTGGCAGTACGGGCAGTGCAGCACGTCGATGCCCCATCGACCGGCTAGCCCAGGAATGTCGGGCAGGTCGTCGCGCAGCCCGGTCGCGACCAACACCCTCCGAGCGGTCACCGTCCGGTCACCGATGTCGACGCGGAAGCGGTCACCGTCACGGCGCAGGGCCGTCACCCGGCCTGTCTCGATGCGACCGCCGTACCTCGTGACCTCCTCGCCGCCGGCCGCGTAGAGCCCCGCGGGCGACGTCCCGTCGCGCGTCAGGAAGTTGTGCACATGCGCCGCAGGTGCGTTGCGCGGGTCTCCCGCATCCAGGACCAGCACCGAGCGGCGGGACCGGGCAAGCGCCACCGCGCCGCTCAGTCCGGCCGCACCGCCGCCAACCACCACCACGTCGTACGTCTCGTCCATGCTTAGACCCTGCGCCTTCCGCTGGGGACTTGACAAACATCCTTGCCGGAACGGCAATGGACCCGTGAATGATGATGCGGTGCTCGACGCGGTCGGACCGCGCCTGCGGGCGATTCGCCAGCAGCGTGGCGCGACGTTGGCCGCGCTGTCGGCTGCGACCGGCATATCGGTGAGCACGTTGTCGCGGCTGGAGTCAGGCGGCCGCAAGCCGACGCTGGAGCTGCTTCTGCCGTTGGCTCGCGCCCATCAGGTGCCGCTCGACGAGCTGGTCGGCGCTCCGGCCACGGGCGACCCGCGCGTGCATGCCCAGCCGTTGCAGCGCCGCGGTCGGACGCTCATCCCGCTGACCCGGCGGCCGGGTGGGGTTCAGGCGTACAAGATGGTTGTCCCCGCCGGCGAGCCCGAGATGGAACTGCAAACCCACGAGGGCTACGAGTGGATGTACGTGCTCTCCGGACAGCTTCGGCTGCGACTCGGTGATCTCGACCTCGTCATGAAGGCAGGCGAGGTGGCGGAATTCGACACCCACACTCCGCACTGGTTCGGCAATGCGGGCACCCGACCGGTCGAACTGCTCACACTCTTCGGACCACAGGGCGAGCGGATCCACGTCCGTGCCCGACCACGCAGGAGAACGTGAACCGAAGCGATGCCGCACCTGCGAGGCGGGTGTTTCGGTCGCGACGCAGGGACCGCCTCAGCTGCCTTCGGCGACCGTGCGCGCAGCACCTCGCGCACGGTGCAGCACCGCGCGCGCGGCGTTGCGGCCCGGGCGGCCGCTGACCGAGCCGCCTGGGTGGGCGGTCGAGCCGGTGAGGAACAGACCGGGGATCGAGGCCCGGTAGGACGTCCAGCCAGGGATGACATCTCCGTCGGAGGTCACGAACTCACCGCCGTGGCACGAGCCGCCGACATTGTGCGGGTTGCGCTCCGCCAGCGACGTCGGCGTCTCGGCGACCATCTGCAGCACATCATCACGAGGCACGCCCGTCCGCTCGTGGACTCGGTCCATCAGCGCTGCGGCGTGCTCGCTCCCGGACTCGTCCCACGAGCGACCGTCGGCACGCTCGTTTGGCGCGACCGTGAGAATCTTGAACGTCCCGCCGCCGTCAGGTGCCCGCTCCCGGTCGACGACGGTCGACGCGACGAGCAGCATCCACGGGTCTCGAGCGTCCGGCTCGCCCCGCTTGAACGCCTCCAGCTGGGCTTCCAGGCCCGAAGCCGTTCCGAGTCCGCCGGCGACCGATGACAGCGGACCCTTCGAGGTCGGGAAGGTGAGGTCCGACTTCAAAGCCGCGTGCACAGCGAACAGGCTCAGCCCCGGTCGCCATGCGTCGCAAGCCTCGACCAGGTCGGGCGTCGGATCGGTCACCATCCCCGCCAGGGACGCCAGGTGAGCCGACGACACCACAGCCCGACGCGCCGCAACCCGCCGGCCGTCGGCCGTCCCGACCCCCGAGGCGCGACCCTCCGACGTGTCGATCCGCGACACCGGAGCATCGGCAGCCACGGTCCCGCCATGGTCCTCGATGTGCCGCACCAACGAGGCCGGGAGCGCCCCCGAGCCGCCGATCGGCGTGGCCCAGCCGAACTTCAGCCGACCCGACGTGATCGCCGACGGCAGCGCTCCGGTGCCAGGCCGCCGCGGGTCCTGGATCGTCGCGAAACCCAACCACAGCAGCAGATCGCGCACGACCGGGTGCGAGAAACGCGAGTGCACGACGTCCCACGCCGATCGCGCTCGCAGGTCGTCGTACTGCTTGGTCGCCTCGTCGTCGGCCGGCGGCTCGCCTGCGTTCCACCGGCCATGGGCGCGAGCCAACCCGCCGTCCCACTCGCGCACCATCGCCCGGAACTCCGACGCATCCTCAGCAGAGAAGCGCGCCAGCTCGTCGACCGTCGCGTCCAGGTCGCGGTGCACGACGATCGCCTCACCGCCCGGAAGCGGCATCACGACGGCCGGGTCGGTGTAGACGTACTTCAGGCCGTACGTCGACAGCAGGCCGAGCTCGTCGTCGGCGATGACCGGGTTCGACTGGATCAGCACGTGCGCGCTCGAGCACGAGTCGTGCTGGAATCCCGGCAGCGTCAGCTCCTCGGTCACGGTGTTGCCGCCGACGATGTCGCGCGCCTCGAGCACGCACACCTCGAGGCCGGCCTGCGCCAGGTAGGCCGCGCAGATCAGCCCGTTGTGCCCCGCTCCGATGACGACGACGTCGGCCGACTCCGGCAGCTCGGTCGTCACAGCGCGACACCTCCGGTCAACAGTCCTGTCGGGAACGAGTGCAGTGACCGCGCACCGTCCGCAGTGATCTCGAAGAGCTCGCCGGTCTGCACGCCGGCCGACAGGTCGGGCGTGCAGACGTTGGGCTGCACCACGACGGTCATGCCCTCCTCCAGCGGCGACACATCAGCACCCGAGGGGGCCTCGCGATGACTCAGCACCGGCGGCAGGTAGCCACCGCCGAAGCCATGCACCAGGTCGTCGACCGTCGTGAAGCCGGCGCCGAGGACGAGGTCGGCCGCAGCCAGCAGCTCCGACGGCAGCACGCCCGGGCGGAGCCGGTCGACCACCGCGGCCAGGGCGGATTCGGCAACGTCGTGCAGCGCGCGATAGAGGTCTGTCGGCGGAGCGTCGACCGTCACCGTCCGCAGCAGCTGACCCGGGTAGTCGGTGCCCCACGTCGTACTCAGCTCGAACACCACAACCCAGCCGGGCTCCAGCCGCCGGTCGGTCGGCCACTGCCCCGGCGCGCACCGGTCCGGCGCGTGCATCGACGTCGCCGCCACGTAGTGGATGTGGTTGGTCCCGCCCGTCCCCGCGTACGCCGCCTCGACGGCTGCCACCAGGTCGAGCTCGGTCGCGCCCGGCACGGCGGCCGCGACCAGCGCGGCACCCGAGGCGTCGGTCAGCGCAGCCGCATGCCGCAGCACGTCGAGCTCGTAGGGCGTCTTGCACAGCCGCGCGGCGACGTACGCCTGGTCCATCCCCACGACCTCGACGCTCACGGACAACGCGGCGTGCAGCCCGTGCGGGACCGGTCCGATGACGCCGACGCGGCGCGCGGGACCGCGGCCGAGGACGTCGAGGACGGACGACGCCGTACGTTCGCCGGCTCCGGTCACCTCGCAGTCGCGCGCGACCCGCCGCGCGTTCGGTACGTGGTTGGGGAAGCCGACGAGCAGCACGGGTCGGGCGTCGCGCCGCAGGACGACCACCGCCTCGCGGGTGACCTGCCAGCAGGTCAGCCAGGGCACCGCGCTGCCGCTGCGGTTGGCGCCGTAGACGACGACCGCGTCGAGGCCGAGCCGGTCGGCGGCGTCGAGGAGATGCTCCCGGCGTGCGGCGATCTCGGCGTCGGGGACCGGGCCGGGTGGTGTGCTGACGGGGCGACCGGCGAGAGGCGTCGTCATTGACACGTCTGCGAGACTGCCTGATCCTGCACACGATTGCAACGGCTCGAGCAGAGGGAGCGCGCGCGTGGACGAACGGGTCGCGTCGGCGATCTCGCACTGGGGCCCGCGGTTCACCACCAACGGGGTGACCGTCGCGGACTTCGAGCGGGTGACCAGGTCGGTTGCGAGGTGGTCGGACTGGTGCGCCGCCTGGTCGGCGGTGGGCGCCGAGCACGAGGCTCTGGGCCGCACCGCCCTGGCCGGCGGGCGGAACCGATCGGCCGGGGAGCACCTCGCGATGGCCGCGGTCTACTACCACTTCGGGAAGTTCCTCTTCGTCGAGCAGTACGACGAGATGCGCGCGGCGCACGCCAACGCGGTTCGCTGCCTCAACGACGCGCTGCCCCACCTGGACCCGCCGGGAGAGCGGGTGGAGATCCCCTTCGAGGGGACGAAGCTGGTTGGCATCTTCCGCGCACCATCCCGCGGTGACGGGCCGTTCCCCGCCGTGCTGATGCTGCCCGGGCTGGACTCGACGAAGGAGGAGTTCCGCTCGACCGAGAAGACCTTCCTGGACCGAGGGATCGCGACCTTCAGCCTGGACGGGCCGG
The DNA here is from genome assembly GCA_050742955.1 of Actinomycetes bacterium. Lineage (GTDB taxonomy): Bacteria > Actinomycetota > Actinomycetes > JACCUZ01 > JACCUZ01 > CAWIXB01. Next base: position 4,514 of record JBOGDY010000069.1, read on the forward strand.
GACAGGGCGAGGCGGAGTACGACCTGCCGATCCGCGGTGACTGGTCGGCTCCTGGTGCGGCCGCGCTCGACACGCTGGGTGGCCGGCCGGAGGTGGACGCGGACCGGCTCGCCGTGTGGGGCGTGAGCCTGGGTGGCTACTACTCGCCGAGGGTGGCGGCGGCCGTCGGCGACCGGGTCAAGGCCTGCGTGGCGCTGGCCGGGCCGTACAACTTCGGCCTCTGCTGGGACCAGCTTCCGCCGTTGACGCGAAAGGCCTTCGAGGTCCGTTCCAAGGCGCGCGACGACGGCGAGGCCCGGTCGATTGCGCTGACCCTGGACCTGGCCGGCCAGACGTCGAAGATCACAGCACCGACGCTGATCGTCGCCGGCAGGCTCGACCGGCTGATCCCGTGGCAGCAGGCGGAGCAGGTGGCCGGTGAGGTGCAGAACTCCGAGCTGCTCATGCTCGAGGACGGCAACCACGGGAACATGAACGTCTGGCCGAAACACCGGCCGTACACGGCCGACTGGGTCGCGGCCCGGCTCACCGACTGACCCCCACGGCCCTTTCTTGACAGCCTTCCGACGTGCTGGCTAGCGTGGTCGCAATCGATTGCAACGGTGGGAGCTCATGAGCCAGGACAGCGTGTCGAGCATCCGCGTCGGCTGGGTCGGGACCGGCCGGATGGGTGCCGCGATGGCCACCCGCCTGGCGAAGGCCGGTGTCGATCTGCAGGTGTGGAACCGCACCCGATCCAAGGCCGAGCCGCTCGCTGAGCACGGCGCCGCCGTCGTCGACTCGATCGCCGACCTGGCCGCGTGCGACGTCGTCTTCACCATGGTCAGCTCCGACAAGGACCTCGAGCAGGTGCTCACCGGCGAGGGCGGCCTCCTCACGCAAGCCGGTGCGCCCACGATCGTGGTCGACACCTCCACCGTCTCCAGCGAGACCTCAGCCGCGATGCGCGAGGCATGCGCCGCGGCCGGCACCGAGTTCCTCGCCTCGCCCGTCAGCGGCAACGGCAAGGTCGTCGGCTCCGGCAAGCTCACCTTGGTCTGCTCCGGCAAGGAGGAGGTCTTCGACCGCGTTCACCCGCTGCTCGACCACATCGGCAAGCACTCGACCTACGTCGGCGAGGGGGAGGTCGCGCGGCTGGTCAAGATCTGCCACAACCTGATGCTCGGTGTGGTGACCCAGTCGATGGCCGAGATCACCGTGCTGGCCGAGAAGGGCGGCGTCCCGCGCGCGGCCTTCCTCGAGTTCCTCAACAACAGCGTGATGGGCTCGATCTTCACCCGCTACAAGACTCCGGCGTTCGTGAACCTCGACTACACCCCGACGTTCACCCCCCTGCTGCTGCGCAAGGACTTCGACCTCGGTCTGGCGGCGGCCCACGATCTGGACGTGCCGATGCCTGTCTCGGCGCTGACCGCCTCCCTGGTGCAGGGCACGGTCAGCTCGGGACGTACGTCGGAGGACTTCGCGATCCTGCTCGACCAGCAGGCCGCCCTCTCGGGAGTGGAGCTGAAGCCGGAGGACACGCCCGTCGACGACGGACTGGAGCCCCGGACATGAGCGCCTCACCCGGGCCGCTCGTCCCCTCGCCCGGCCGGATGGCAGTCGACTTCGAGGACCGGGTGGACTTCGGCCGGCTGCGCGACTATCGACTGGGCCGGGCCCGCGAGGCGCTCGAGCGCAGCGACTTCGGCGCGCTGCTCGTCTTCGACGTCAACAACATCCGCTACATCACCAGCACGATGATCGGTGAGTGGGCCCGGGACAAGATGGCCCGCTACGCGCTCCTCGTGCGCGGCCGGGAGCCGGTCGTCTGGGACTTCGGCTCGGCGGCCAAGCACCACCAGCTCTACGCCCACTGGCTCGAGCCCGGCAACTCCCGCGCCGGCATGCTCGGCCTGCGCGGCTCGGTCGCCCCGGAGGCCGGCCTCTTCGAGCGCGCGGTCCGCGAGATCAAGGGGATGCTCGAGGACGCCGGTGTCGCCGACATGCCCGTCGGCGTCGACGTCGCCGAGCTGCCGATGGTCTTCGAGCTGCAGCGGCAGGACATCACCGTCGCCGACTGCCAGCAGGTGATGCTCGACGCTCGCGAGATCAAGTCCTCCGACGAGATCGCTCTGTTGTCCACCGCCGCCTCGATGGTCGACGGCACCTACCAGGCGATCGTCGACGCCCTGAAGCCCGGCATCCGCGAGAACGAGGTCGTGGCGCTGGCCAACAAGCGGCTCTACGAGATGGGGTCCGACGACGTCGAGGCCATCAATGCCGTGTCCGGGGAGCGGTGCAGCCCGCACCCCCACAACTTCACCGACCGCCTCATCAGGCCGGGCGACCAGGTCTACTTCGACATCATCCAGTCCTACCTGGGCTACCGCACCTGCTACTACCGCACCTTCGCGGTGGGCCGGTCCACCCCGGCCCAGCACGACGCCTACACGAAGGCGAGGGAGTGGATCGATGCGGCGATCCAGCTGGTGAAGCCCGGCGTGGGCACCGACGAGATCGCCCGGCTGTGGCCCAAGGCCCCCGACTTCGGCTTCGAGGACGAGATGTCGGCCTTCGGCCTGCAGTTCGGCCACGGGCTCGGCCTCGCGCTCCACGAGCGACCGATCATCAGCCGGCTCAACTCGCTCGAGCACCCGATCGAGCTGAAGGAAGGAATGGTCTTCGCGCTGGAGACCTATTGCCCGGCCACGGACGGTTTCTCGGCCGCCCGCATCGAGGAGGAGATCGTCGTCACGCCCGACGGCCCCCGGGTCATCACGCTGTTCCCCGCAGAGGAGCTGTTCGTTGCCAACCCCTACTGAGCTCGGCCTGCCCGACACCCCGGCGTTCGACCAGCCGCTGGACCAGGAGCTGGGCCTGCGCCTCTACACCCTCATGGTCCGGACGCGCCGGTTCGAGAAGCGGGCCTACGACCTCTTCCTGCAGAACCTGGTCAAGGGGACCAGCCACCTGTCGCTCGGGCAGGAGGCGATCGGAGCCGCATTCGGGGTTGCGATGCGCCCGGACGACTGGTCCTTCGCGACCTACCGCGGCCATGCGCACACCCTCGCGCGCGGCGTCGACATGGCGCCGATCATGGCCGAGCTCCTCGGCCGCGAGAGCGGGCTGATGGCCGGCAAGGGCGGCTCGATGCACCTGACCAGCGCCGAGCACGGGATGATGGGGTCCTACGCCATCGTCGGCGCCCACCTGACCATCGCGAACGGCGCGGCCTGGTCGGCCACCCTGCGCGGCACCGACCAGGTCGCGGTCTGTTTCTTCGGCGACGGCACGACGAACATCGGCGCCTTCCACGAAGCCGTCAACCTCGCGGCGCTGTGGAAGCTGCCGGTCGTGTTCGTCTGCGAGAACAACCTCTGGATGGAGTACACGCCGATCGCCAGCGTCACGGCCGTGCCGCGGCCTGCGGCGGACCGGGCCGGTGGCTACGGTCTGGAGCCGATTGTCGTGGACGGCAACGACGTCGAGGCGGTGCACGCGGCCGCCCGCACCGCGCTGGACCGTGCCCGGGCAGGGGACGGCCCGAGCCTGATCGAAGCCCTGACCTACCGGCACGGCGGCCACTCGCGGGCCGACCCGGCGAAGTACCGCTCCAAGGAGGAAACCGAGGCGTGGCTGGCCCGGGACCCGGTCCCGGCGTACCGCGACCGCCTGCTGAAGGCCGGCGTGGACGAGACCGTGCTGGCCGACATCGACGCGAAGGCTGCGCAGGAGATCGACGAGGCCACCGAGACCGCGAAGGCAGGCTCGCCCGCAGACCTGTCCTTCCTCGACAGGGACGTGTGGGCCGACGGGAGTGGAGCATGGCGCAACTGACCTACCGCGAAGCGGTCGCCCGGGGCCTCGCGCAGGAGCTCGAGCACGACGAGCGGGTCGTCTTCATCGGTGAGGACGTGGCCGCGGCCGGGGGTGTGTTCAAGGCCACCGGTGGTCTGCTCGAGCGCTTCGGCGAGCGGCGGGTACGCGACACGCCGATCTCCGAGCAGGCCATCGTCGGTGCCGCCATGGGCGCGGCGATGACCGGCATGCGCCCGATCGCCGAGATCATGTTCAGCGACTTCCTCGCGGTCTGCTGGGACATCATCGCCAACGAGATCGCGAAGACCCGTTACATGACGAACGGGCAGGTGACCCTGCCGTTGGTGGTCCGGACCGCCAACGGCGGTGGGCTGCGGTTCGGCGCCCAGCACTCGCAGAGCGTGGAGAACTGGGCCATGGCGGTGCCCGGCCTCAAGGTCGTGGCGCCGTCGAACCCGACCGACGTCATCGGCCTGCTCGCGGCCGCGGTGCGCGACGAGGACCCGGTCATCTTCTTCGAGCACAAGGGCCTCTACCCGACCAAGGGGGAGGTGCCCGACGGCGAGATCGTCGACACGCTGGGCACCGCGAAGGTGCTGCGCGAGGGCGCCGACTGCACGGTGCTGGCGCTCGCCGCGATGGTGCCGCGGGCGATGGCCGCCGCGGAGGAGCTGGCCGGGCTCGGCGTCGACGCCACGGTCGTGGACGTCCGCTCGCTGGTGCCGCTGGACACCCAGACGATCCTGCGTGAGACCTCGAGGACCGGTCGCCTGTTCACGGTGGAGGAGAACCCCCGCCTCTGTGGTTGGGGTGCCGAGATCGTGTCGATCGCGGTCGAGGAGGTCTTCTCCGACCTGGACGGCCCGCCGGTCCGGATCACCACACCTCACGTCCCGTTGCCCTCGGCCGACGCGCT
>JBOGDY010000070.1:0-9220 GCA_050742955.1 Actinomycetes bacterium
ATGCGCAAGTGGTCGACCACTTGCGCATGATCAACGGCACGGGAGGGGTCCAGGGCGCTCTCGTCAGCTGCGGAACGGCCCGTAGTCGAAGTCCTCCAACGGCACCGCCTGGCCGGACCCGGAGCCGAACGGCGAGTAGTCGAACGCGCGCTCGTCGCCCTCGTAGCCGGCCATGGTGTACATGGCCGCCTTCGCCTCCTCGGTCGGCTCCACCCGGATGTTCCGGTAGCGGGGCAACCCGGTGCCCGCCGGGATGAGCTTGCCGATGATGACGTTCTCCTTCAGGCCCAGCAGCGGGTCGGACTTGGCGTGGATCGCCGCGTCCGTGAGCACCCGGGTCGTCTCCTGGAAGGAGGCCGCCGACAGCCACGAGTCGGTGGCCAGCGACGCCTTGGTGATGCCCATGAGCTCGGGCCGGCCCGATGCCGGGGTGCCGCCCTCGGCCACCACGCGCCGGTTCTCCTCCTCGAAGCGCGTGCGCTCCGCGAGCTCGCCGGGCAGCAGCTCGGCGTCACCGGACTCGATGATGGTCACCCGCTTGAGCATCTGGCGGACGATCACCTCGATGTGCTTGTCGTGGATCGACACGCCCTGGGAGCGGTAGACCTCCTGGACCTCGCCGACCAGGTGCATCTGCACCTGACGCGGCCCAAGGATGCGCAGCACCTGCTTGGGGTCGATGGCGCCGACCACCAGCTGGTCGCCGACCTCGACGTGCCCGCCCTCCTGAACCCGCAGGCGGGCCCGCTTGGAGATCGGGTAGGAGACCTCCTCCGAGCCGTCGTCGGGGATGACGACGAGCTCGCGCTTCTTGTCGGTCTCGTCGATCCGGATGCGGCCGGCCGACTCCGAGATCGGCGCGACCCCCTTGGGCTGGCGCGCCTCGAACAGCTCGACCACGCGCGGCAGGCCGTGGGTGATGTCGTCACCCGCCACACCACCGGTGTGGAAGGTGCGCATCGTGAGCTGGGTGCCCGGCTCACCGATCGACTGGGCCGCGATGATGCCGACGGCCTCGCCGACGTCGACCACCTTGCCGGTGGCCAGCGACCGGCCGTAGCAGGCCGCACAGGTGCCGACGCGGCTCTCACAGGTCAGCACGCTGCGCACCCGCGTCTCGCTCACGCCGCGCTCGATCAGGGTGTCGATCAGCACGTCGCCGATGTCGCTGCCGGCCTTGCCGATGGTCTCGCCGTCGACGGCGACATCTTCGGCCAGGTTGCGCGAGTAGACGCTGGTGTCGATGTTGTCCAGCCGGACCAGCTTGCCCTTGGCGTTCTTGCGGGCGATCGGCATGACCAGGCCGCGCTCGGTCCCGCAGTCCTCCTCGCGGACGATGACGTCCTGCGAGACGTCGACGAGCCGGCGGGTGAGGTATCCCGAGTCGGCGGTCCGCAGCGCGGTGTCCGCCAGGCCCTTCCGGGCGCCGTGCGTCGAGATGAAGTACTCGAGCACGGACAGGCCCTCGCGGAAGTTCGACTTGATCGGCCGCGGGATGATCTCGCCCTTGGGGTTGGCCACCAGGCCACGCATGCCGGCGATCTGACGCACCTGCATCCAGTTGCCGCGCGCACCGGAGTTGACCATCATGAAGACCGGGTTGGTCTTCGGGAAGGCGTCCTGCATCGCGTCGGCGACCTCGTTGGTCGCCTCGGTCCAGATGTTGATGAGCTCCTGACGGCGCTCGTCGTCGGTGATCAGACCCCGCTCATACTGGCTCTGCACCTTCTCGGCGCGGGCCTCGTGGCGCTCGAGGATGCCCTGCTTGGCGCTCGGCGTGACGACGTCCTCGATCGAGATGGTCACGCCGGACCGCGTCGCCCAGTGGAAGCCGGCCGACTTCAGCGCGTCGAGCGTGGCCGCCACCTGGACCTTCGGGTAGCGCTCGGCCAGGTCGTTGACGATGCCCGACAGCTCCTTCTTGTCGACCGGCTTGTCGACGAACGGATAGTCCTCGGGCAGCGCCTCGTTGAGCAGCGCACGACCCAGCGTCGTCTGCAGGATCACCGAGCCGCCCGGCTCCCAGCCCTCGGGAGCCGTCCAGTCGAGCGGCGGGACCACGTCCCTCAGGCGCAGAGTGATCGGCGCCTGCAGGTCCAGCTGGTGCTGATCGTGGGCCATGACCGCCTCGGCGACCGACCCGAAGACACGGCCCTCCCCGACCATGCCCTCCCGGGTGGCGGTGAGGAAGTAGATGCCCAGGACCATGTCCTGTGTCGGCGACGTGATCGGCCGCCCGTGCGCCGGCGACAGGATGTTGTTCGAGGACAGCATCAGGATGCGGGCCTCGGCCTGGGCCTCGGCCGACAGCGGCAGGTGAACCGCCATCTGGTCGCCGTCGAAGTCGGCGTTGAACGCCGTGCAGACCAGCGGGTGGATCTGGATGGCCTTGCCCTCGACCAGCTGCGGCTCGAAGGCCTGGATACCGAGCCGATGCAGCGTCGGCGCGCGGTTGAGCAGCACCGGGTGCTCGGTGATGACCTCCTCGAGCACGTCCCAGACGATGGGGCGGGCCCGCTCGACCATGCGCTTGGCGCTCTTGATGTTCTGCGCGTGGTTGAGGTCGACCAGCCGCTTCATGACGAAGGGCTTGAACAGCTCGAGCGCCATCTGCTTGGGCAGACCACACTGGTGCAGCTTGAGCTGGGGGCCGACCACGATGACCGAGCGGCCGGAGTAGTCGACCCGCTTGCCGAGCAGGTTCTGCCGGAACCGGCCCTGCTTGCCCTTGAGCATGTCCGAGAGCGACTTCAGCGGGCGGTTTCCCGGGCCGGTGACCGGCCGGCCGCGGCGGCCGTTGTCGAACAGCGCGTCGACGGCCTCCTGCAGCATCCGCTTCTCGTTGTTGACGATGATCTCGGGCGCGCCCAGGTCGAGCAGCCGCTTGAGGCGGTTGTTCCGGTTGATGACCCGGCGGTAGAGGTCGTTGAGGTCCGAGGTCGCGAAGCGGCCACCGTCGAGCTGCACCATCGGGCGCAGGTCCGGCGGGATGACCGGGACGCAGTCGAGGACCATGCCCATCGGCGAGTTACGGGTGTTCAGGAACGCGGAGACCACCTTGAGCCGCTTGAGGGCACGCGTCTTCTTCTGACCCTTGCCGGTGCGGATGATCTCGCGGAGCGACTCGGCCTCGGCCTCGAGGTCGAAGGACTCGAGGCGCCTCTGCAGCGCCGCCGCGCCCATGCCGCCCTGGAAGTACATCCCGAAGCGGTCCCGCATCTCGCGGTAGAGGATCTCGTCGCCCTCGAGGTCCTGGACCTTGAGGTTGCGGAAGCGGTCCCACACGGTGTCGAGGCGGTCGATCTCGGCGTCCGCGCGCTTGCGGATCTGGTTCATCTCGCGCTCTGCGCTCTCACGCACCTTGCGCTTCGCGTCGGACTTGGCGCCTTCGGCCTCGAGCTCGGCGATGTCACCCTCGAGGCGCTTCTGCCGGCCCTCGACGTCGGCGTCGCGACGTGACTCGATCTGCTTGCGCTCGACGCCGATCTTGGCCTCGAGCGAGGGCAGGTCGCGGTGGCGCTCCTCCTCGTCGACCGAGGTGATCATGTAGGCGGCGAAGTAGATGACCTTCTCGAGGTCCTTCGGGGCCAGGTCGAGCAGGTAGCCCAGTCGCGACGGGACACCCTTGAAGTACCAGATGTGGGTGACCGGCGCGGCCAGCTCGATGTGACCCATCCGCTCACGACGGACCTTGGCGCGGGTCACCTCGACGCCGCAGCGCTCGCAGATGATGCCCTTGAAGCGGACCCGCTTGTACTTACCGCAGTAGCACTCCCAGTCCCGGGTGGGACCGAAGATCTTCTCGCAGAAGAGCCCGTCCTTCTCCGGCTTGAGGGTCCGGTAGTTGATGGTCTCCGGCTTCTTGACCTCGCCGTGGCTCCACTGACGGATGTCGTCGGCGGTGGCGAGACCGATGCGCAGCTCGTCGAAGAAGTTCACATCAAGCAAGACGTTGCCTGCACTTTCCTTGTCACGTCACTGGTTGAGCTTGGTGGGTGGCCCGCCAGGTCGGGGAAGCTCCCCGGCGGGCCGGTTCCTAGACCTCTTCGACGCTGCTCGGCTCCCGCCGGGACAGGTCGATGCCGAGCTCCTCCGCCGCGCGGAAGACGTCCTCGTCGGTCTCACGCATCTCGATGGACATGCCGTCGCTGGAGAGCACCTCGACATTCAGGCACAACGACTGCATCTCCTTGATCAACACCTTGAACGACTCGGGGATGCCCGGCTCGGGGATGTTCTCGCCCTTGACGATGGCCTCGTAGACCTTGACCCGGCCGAGCACGTCGTCGGACTTGATCGTCAACAGCTCCTGCAGCGCATAGGAGGCGCCGTAGGCCTCGAGGGCCCACACCTCCATCTCGCCGAACCGCTGGCCACCGAACTGCGCCTTACCACCCAGCGGCTGCTGGGTGATCATCGAGTAGGGGCCGGTCGAACGGGCGTGGATCTTGTCGTCGACCAGGTGCAGCAGCTTCAGGATGTAGATGTAGCCGACCGAGACCGGCGCCGTGAACGGCTCACCGGAGCGGCCGTCGTAGAGATGGGCCTTGCCCGACTCGCCGATCAGCTGGTTGCCGTCGCGGTTGGGCAGCGTCGACCCGAGCAGGCCGGTGATCTCCTCCTCGCGGGCGCCGTCGAAGACCGGTGTCGCCACGTTGGTGCCCGGCTCGGACTCGCTCGCCCCGATGTCGGCCAGCCGCTTCTGCCAGTCCTTCTTGCCGCCGGCGACCTTCCAGCCCGCCTTGGCGACCCACCCCAGGTGGGTCTCGAGGACCTGGCCGACGTTCATCCGGCCCGGCACGCCCAACGGGTTGAGCACGACGTCGACCGGCGTCCCGTCCTCGAGGAACGGCATGTCCTCCACCGGCAGGATCTTGGCGATGACGCCCTTGTTACCGTGCCGGCCGGCGAGCTTGTCACCATCGGTGATCTTGCGCTTCTGGGCCACGTAGACCCGCACCAGCTGGTTGACACCGGGCGGCAGCTCGTAGCCCTCGTCGCGGTCGAACACCTTGACGCCGATGATCTTCCCGGACTCGCCGTGGGGCACCTTGAGGGACGTGTCACGCACCTCGCGGGCCTTCTCGCCGAAGATCGCGCGCAGCAGCCGCTCCTCGGGGGTCAGCTCGGTCTCGCCCTTCGGCGTGACCTTGCCGACGAGGATGTCCCCCGCCACCACGTCGGCGCCGATCCGGATGATGCCCCGCTCGTCGAGGTCGGCGAGGACCTCCTCGGAGACGTTCGGGATGTCCCGGGTGATCTCCTCGGACCCCAGCTTGGTGTCACGGGCGTCGACCTCGTGCTCCTCGATGTGGATCGAGGACAGGACGTCGTCCTGCACGAGGCGCTGGGACAGGATGATGGCGTCCTCGTAGTTGTGGCCCTCCCACGACATGAACGCCACGAGCAGGTTGCGCCCGAGCGCCATCTCGCCGTTCTGGGTGCACGGGCCGTCGGCGATGACCTGGCCGGCCTCGACCCGGTCGCCCTCGCCCACGATCGGCCGCTGGCTGAAGCAGGTGCCCTGGTTGGAGCGACGGAACTTGGCGACCCGGTAGGTCGAGTAGGTCCCGTCGTCGTTCATCACCGTGATCAGGTCGGCGGACAGCTCCTGAACCACGCCGCCCTTGTCGGCGATGATGACGTCACCGGCGTCCTTGGCCGCGCGGTACTCCATGCCGGTGCCGACGAACGGCGCCTCCGAGCGCAGCAGCGGCACCGCCTGGCGCTGCATGTTGGAGCCCATCAGCGCGCGGTTGGCGTCGTCGTGCTCGAGGAATGGGATCATGGCCGTGGCGACGGACACCATCTGCCGCGGGGAGACGTCCATGTAGTCGACCTCGGCGGCCGGGATGAACTCGACCTCCCCGCCCTTGCGGCGGACGAGCACGCGTGCCTCGGCGAAGGTGTTGTCGCCGGTCAGCGGCGCGTTGGCCTGGGCGATGACGTGCTCGTCCTCCTCGTCGGCGGTCAGGTAGTCGACCTGGTCGGTGACCTTGCCCTTGACGACCTTCCGGTAGGGGGTCTCGACGAAGCCGAACGCGTTGATCCGCCCGTAGGTGGCGAGCGACCCGATGAGTCCGATGTTCGGGCCTTCAGGCGTCTCGATCGGGCACATCCGGCCGTAGTGGCTGGTGTGCACGTCGCGGACCTCGAAGCCGGCCCGCTCCCGGGACAGCCCGCCCGGCCCCAGCGCCGACAGGCGGCGCTTGTGGGTCAGGCCGGCCAGCGGGTTGGTCTGGTCCATGAACTGGCTCAGCTGGGAGGTGCCGAAGAACTCCTTGATGCTGGCCACGACCGGCCGGATGTTGATCAGCGTCTGGGGCGTGATCGCCTCGACGTCCTGGGTCGTCATCCGCTCGCGCACTACCCGCTCCATCCGGGACAGGCCGGTGCGGACCTGGTTCTGGATCAGCTCGCCCACGGTGCGCAGCCGCCGGTTGCCGAAGTGGTCGATGTCGTCGACCTCGATGCGCACGCTACGGGCAGTGCGGCCGTCCGTCGCCTTGGCCGTCATCGAGGTCTCGCCGGCGTGCAGCTTGACGATGAAGCGGATCGTCTCGACGACGTCGTCGATGGTCAGGACGCTGGAGCCCAACGGCAGCTCGACCCCCAGCTTCTTGTTCACCTTGTAGCGTCCGACCTTGGCCAGGTCGTAGCGCTTGGGGTTGAAGTAGAGGTTGTCGAGCAGGGTCTGGGCGGCCTCCCGCGTGGGGGGCTCGCCCGGGCGCAGCTTGCGGTAGATGTCGAGCAGCGCGTCGTCCTGGCCGGTGGTGTGGTCCTTCTCCAGGGTGGCGCGGATCGACTCGTAGTCGCCGAACTCCTCGAGGATCTTGGCGTCGTCCCAGCCGAGGGCCTTGAGCAGCACGGTGACCGACTGCTTGCGCTTGCGGTCGACGCGGACACCGACCTGGTCGCGCTTGTCGATCTCGAACTCGAGCCACGCCCCCCGCGACGGGATGACCTTGGCGCCGAAGACGTCCTTGTCGGAGGTCTTGTCGACCGACTTGTCGAAGTAGACCCCCGGCGAGCGGACCAGCTGGGAGACGACGACCCGCTCGGTGCCGTTGATGATGAAGGTGCCCTTGTCGGTCATCAGCGGGAAGTCGCCCATGAAGACCGTCTGGCTCTTGATCTCACCGGTGGTGTTGTTCATGAACTCGGCGGTGACGAACAGCGGCGCCGAGTAGGTGATGTCGCGTTCCTTGCAGTCCTCGATCGAGTACTTCGGCGGCTCGAAGCGGTGATCGCGGAAGGACAGGGACATGGTCCCTTGGAAGTCCTCGATCGGGCTGATCTCCTCGAAGATCTCCTCGAGGCCGGACTTGCCGGGGACGTCGTCCCGGGCGTTGGACCGTGCCTGCTCGACCCTGGCCTGCCACTTCTCGTTGCCGAGCAGCCAGTCGAAGCTGTCGGTCTGGAGGGCGAGGAGGTTCGGGACCTCGAGCGGCTCGCGGATCTTGGCGAAAGAGATCCGGCGGGGTGCGGTGCTGGTGCTGCGGTTGGTGCTGCGGTGGGCGGTCTTGCTGGCTGTGGCGCTACTGCGCGAGGCGGCCAAGAGGGGGTCCTTCCGAGGGCTCGCGGACTCTCATGAGCGCATGCCGGACCGCCCGAGACAAATCGCCCAGGGTGAAGTCAGATGGCAGCGCAAAGCGTCAGCCTACCCGCCGGGCACGCCTACGTAAAGTGGCCGCCTCCGCGAGCGGAAGCGCCGCTGGACCGGAGAACCGGTTCTGGTGTTGTCACGGCGCCAGCAGAATGGACCCGAACCGCGCCCCCGTCAAGGGCCAACGGGGTCGCGACGGTGCCCCTGAGCCGAGACGCGCTGTTTGTCCAGGCCCCGGTGACCTGGGTCACAGTGCGTCGATGTCGCTTACCTTCCACTCCCCGTCGACGGTGACCAGGTCCATCCGGACCCTGTTCAGGTCGACCTTTGGCGCGTCAAGACGGGTGGAGGTGGTCGTCTGGTTGACGAAGAGCAGGATGGTGGCCCGGTCCGCGCTGGCCGAGACCACCGACGCGGCCGCCACCTCGGCCTTGACCACCGCCTTGTACTTCTCCGCCGACGGGCGCACGACCTTCCCGGTCGTGGCGGCGTAGTCGTCGGCGAAGGACCCGGTGATCGCATCTCTGGCCCGGGCGAAGTCCCGGTCGAGGGTGCGGTGGTCGTAGGAGAGGATGTCGGCCGCGCTCGCCTGCCCCGCGGCCAGCGCGGCCGAGCGGGCGTCCTCGGCGCGCGCGTCCTGGCGCACCCGGTAGCCCAGGAGCACGGCCGTCGCGACCAGGACCAAGGTGACGCCGAGCACGACGGCGACGGTGGCCAGGCGACGGTCGGACGGACGCGGGCGCGGCTCGCCCCGCTGCTTGCGGGTCGAGGGCTCGGTCCGCTCCTCGGGGTGGTCGAGGACCGTCGTTACGGCCGGACGGCGCTCGGGCCGGCGGGGCGCAAGGTCCTGCGGGCGGCCACCGGCGTCCGTGGTGGCCCGGGCCCGCGCCCTTTGACCGGCGACCGGTCGCTGTCGTCGCTCCATCGTCTTCTCTCGCGCCTTCCGTCAGCCCACGAACTCGAGGTCGGACACCAGCCAGCGGTTCCCCTCGCGCACGAGGTCCATCTGGATGCGGTAGTGCCGTTTGTCCGGCTTTTCCGTGCCGGCGTTGGTCACCGTGCTGTCGGCGACCACCAGGACCCGGGCCGAGTCGTCGTCGGAGGTGACGATGCCCGCCTCGAGGACCTCTCCCTCGGAGACCGCCCGGTTCTTGGTCACCAGCTCGGTGAGATCCTTGGTGCCCGCCTCGAACTGCTTGCGGAACTCCCCCGTGGAGCCGGACAGCACCCGGTCGAGGTCCCGGTCGAGCGCGCGGTAGTCCAGCGTGGTGAAGTTCACCGCCTGCTGCCGGGCGGCCGCCAGCACCGCCACCCGGCGGTCGTCGCGGTCGGCGGCGGTGGACAGCTGGGGGACGCTGACCGCCACCAGCACGAGGGCGGCGACCGCGATCAGCGCCAGCAGGGCCAGCAGCACCAGGTCGCGGCCACGGCCGGTGACCTGGCCGGTCAGCCGCGTCAGCTGCCCAAGGGGCTTAGCAGCAACCACTCCCACGAGTCCTCTCCGAACGCCTCGGCCTGTCCACCGCGGGTCCCCAGCAGCAGGGGCTGCCCGTCCGGGCCCTTCGCGAGCCCGCTGGTCGGGTCGTACCCGGTGAGGTACGGCGACGAAACTGC
>JBOGDY010000071.1:0-9202 GCA_050742955.1 Actinomycetes bacterium
GGCCACCAGGTTCTGGCAGAGTCGCCGGTCGTAGGTGTTGCCGCCACTCGGCCGCAGCGGGTCCTCGATCCCTTCCGGGACCACCACGTGCACCGTTCGCGTCCGGTTCACGGGACCCGCTCGTAGCTCGCCCAAGCGATGTGTGACTCGTGCAGCGTCACGACGAGACCGGTCACCCGCGCAGAGGGGCCGAGAGCGCCCGCACGAACACGCTCGGCGAGCCGGTCGGCCAGATGTTTCGCGAGCACCTCGGTGGTGGTGTTGGTGCCGGCGAACTCCGGTTCGTCGTCGAGGTTCCGATAGCTCAGGTCGGCCACCGCGCTACGCAGCTCGTCGGCCGCCCGACCGATGTCGACCAGGATGCCGTCGTCGTCCAGGGTGTCGCCACGGAACGTCGCGTCCACGACGAACGTCGCGCCGTGCAACCGCTGGGCGGGGCCGAAGACCTCACCATCGAAGCTGTGAGCCACCATCATGTGGTCGCGGACGGTCACGCCGAACATGGCACCTCCGCGGTGTCGTAGGTCACCGTGTGGCACAGAGCCGGCAGCTCCCCCCGGACGAGCCTGGCCATCACATCGGGAAGCTCCTCGAAGGGGGACTCACCGGTCAGCAGGGCGTCGAAGGCCGGGTCGCGAAGCAGGTCGAGGGCAAGCGCGAGCCGGTCGGCGGTCGTGCGCCGGCCACTTCGTGACGGGGCCACCGTGCCGACCTGGCTGGCCCGGACGGTAAGGCGACCCGAGTGGAAGCTGCCTCCGAGGGACAGCGTGGTCACGTCGTCGCCGTACCAGCTCAGCTCGACGACCGTGCCCTCCGACGCGAGCAGGTCGAGCGACAGCTGGAGCCCGGCCGACGTGGCACTCGTGTGGACGACCAGGTCGCGGCCACCGGGCGCCTGCTCAACGAGGGCGAAGTTCACCCCCAGCGACGACGCCACCTCGGCGCGGAGTGGGTCGATGTCGACCAGAGTGACGGAGACGCCGGGGAAACAGGAGATCAGCCGCGCCACGCAGCAGCCCACCATCCCCGCGCCGACGACAGCCACCCGATCCCCGATCAGCGGGGCGGCGTCCCACAGTGCGTTCACAGCCGTCTCGACGACGCCGGTGAGCACGGCCCGCGTCGCCGGCACTTCCGCGGGTACGACGGTCACGGCGGAGGCGGGCACGACGTATGCCGTCTGGTGGGGATGCAGGCAGAACACGGTCCGTCCGAGCAACCCGGGCGGGCCTTCCTCGACGACGCCCACGTTGAGGTAGCCGTACTTCACCGGCCCCGGGAAGGCGCCGTCCTGGAAGGGCGCTCGCATCGCGTCGTACTGGCTGGCCGGGACGCGTCCGTCGAAGACCAGGGCCTCGGTGCCCCTGCTGACCGCCGACCGCAGGGTCCGGACCACCACCTCGTCGGGGCCCGGCGCGGCGAGCGCCACCGACCGGATCTCGCCGGCGCCCGGCTCGCGCAACCAGAACGCCCGGGCCTCCCTCTGCATCGGACCACCTCACCCGGCTCCGGGTGAACCGGAGCAGCGACTTCTTCGTTCCCAGACGTGTAGCTCCCTGCTGGTCTGATGAACGGAGTAGGTGTGCCCGCGGTTCAACGTCATCCGGGACCGGGATGGCCCAGACCGAAATGGCGGAGCGTCGGCGCGCGGGTTCTCACCGTGCTGGCGGCGCTGCTGGTCGTCCTCGCGCTCATCACCCCCAACCGGCTCCAGGAGCTCGAGCCGGCGGCGTTCGCGCGACTGCCTCTCGAAGCGCTGGTGTACCTCGCCGTCGTCCTGGCGCTGCCGCCGAGCCTCGGTCGGGTCCGGACACCCCTGGCTCTCGCCGCCGGGGTCGTGCTCGGCCTGACCGCCGTCCTCAAGCTTCTCGACGTGGGCTTCCTGGAGGTGCTGAACCGACCGTTCGACACATTGATCGACTGGCGCTACGCGGGCTCGCTCGTCGAGACCGTCCGGGACTCGTTCGGCAACGGGATCGGCACGGCGCTGCTCGTCGTGGCCGCGCTGTCCGCCGTCGCGCTGCTGGTGCTGCTGCCGCTCTCGGTGCTGCGGGTCACCCGCGTCGCTGCGCGGCACCGACGACCGGCGTCTCAGGCGGTGGCCGCGCTCGCGGCGCTCTGGCTGGTCCTGGCCGTGCTGGACGTGCGCAGCAACGCCGGGACGCTCGCATCGCGGGACGCGGGCGGCTACGTGTACGGCCAGGTCAGCCGGATCCCGTCCGAGCTTCGCGACCAAGGGCAGTTCGCGGAGGATGCGAAGGAGGACCCGCTCCAACGGGTGCCCGCCGAGGACCTGCTGACCGGGCTCCGCGGCAAGGACGTCCTGTTCGTGTTCGTCGAGAGCTTCGGGCGGGTTGCGGTCGAGGGATCCTCCTTCTCGCCGGGAGTCAACGCGGTTCTCTCTTCGGGGACGGAGCAGCTGAACGAGGCGGGCTTCTCCAGCCGAAGCGCGTTCCTGACCTCCCCCACGTTCGGTGCGCTCAGCTGGCTGGCGCACGCGACGCTCCAGTCCGGCGTGTGGGTCGACAGCCAGCAGCGGTACGACAAGCTGGTGACGAGCTCCCGGCTGACGCTGAGCCAGCTCTTCGGGCGAGCGGGGTGGCGCTCGGTGGCTGCCGTACCGGCCAACACGAGGGACTGGCCGCAGGGAGCGTTCTACCACTACGACCACATCTACGACTCGCGGAACCTCGGCTACGAGGGCCCGCGGTTCGGCTACCCGAGGATGCCCGACCAGTACACCCTCGACGCGTTCTACCGCCTCGAGCTCGCGAAGGAGCAGCGTCGACCCGTGATGGCCGAGATCGACCTGATCACCAGTCACGCTCCGTGGTCACGGACCCCGCGGATGATCAAACCGTCAGCTGTCGGCGACGGCTCGGTCTACGAGGGCATGCCCGAGCAGCTTGCTTCGGAGAAGGACATCTGGCCCTCCCCCCGGCGGGTCAAGGCAGCGTACGGGGAGTCCATCGAGTACTCCCTCAACGCGCTCGTCTCCTTCGTGACCACGTACGGCGACGACGACCTGGTCGTGGTCATGCTCGGCGACCACCAGCCCGCAACCATCGTGTCGGGCGAGGACGCGGGTCGCGACGTGCCGATCGCGATCGTCGCGCGCGACCCCGCCGTCCTCGACGCGGTATCGGACTGGGGGTGGGACGACGGGCTTCGCCCGGAGCCCGAGGCACCGGTCTGGCGAATGGACGTGTTCCGGGATCGGTTCCTCGCGGCGTTCGGCTCGAGCGGCGAGACTGGACCTGGGCCGGCGGACGCACGTTGAACCCGCTCTGCCCCCAGCGCGTATCCCGGGGAGGAGGGTGGACATGCCTGACGACGAGGTCGCGCTCATGCAGCAGCTGCACGATGAGCACGCCGCTGCGCTCTGGCGCTTCTGCCTTCGTCTGGTTGGCACCGACCGAGGACGGGCCGAGGACGTCGTCCAGGAGACGATGCTCCGCGCCTGGCGGCACCGCGCCGTCCTCGAGAGCTCGCCGGCGTCGCTGCGCGCCTGGTTGTTCACCGTCGCCCGCAACATCGTGATCGACGAGTGGCGCAGCCGCCGCTCCCACCCCGAGACACCCGTCGCCGACGTCCCGGAGCTCGGCGGCCTCGACGACGCGAGCGACCAGCTGCTGCTGTCCTGGGTCGTGGCCGAGGCGGTCACCCGACTCTCGCCGGACCATCGAGCCGTGCTCCTCGAGTGCTACTACCGGGGCCGGCCGGTGGCCGAGGCGGCGAGATGCCTCGGGGTGCCGGAGGGCACGGTCAAGTCGCGCACCCACTACGCGTTGCGGGCTCTGAAGCTGGCGCTCGAGGAGATGGGGGTGAGCGCGTGAGCTGCCCGTTCGCCCACGACGACGCGGCCTACGTCCTCGGTGCCCTGTCCCCTGCGGAGAGGCTCGACTTCGAGAGGCACCTGACCGGATGTGAGGACTGCACTCGCGCGGTTCGCGAGCTCGCGGGCCTCCCCGGTCTGCTCGGTCGGGTCGAGGCGAGCATCTTGGAGCACCCGCCCGTGGACGAGCCGGTGCCGGACACGCTCCTTCCCACCCTGTCCCGTGAGGTACGTAGCGTCCGGCGTCGGCGTACCCTCGCCGTCGCAGGGTTGGCCGCCGCCGTGGCCGCAGTGATTGTGTCGGTGGTCGTGTCGCAGGTCGGAGACGGTGCCGCGTCGACACGGGACGTTCCCGTTGCGAGCTCCAGCCCGTCCGGGGCTGTGGCGGAAACGATGGACCCGGTCGGGGACGTCCCCGTGCGGGCAAGCCTCACCTTCGAGCAGGTCACGTGGGGCACCCGGCTCGGGCTCATCTGCACCTACGACCCGGACACGGTGGACTACCAGCTGCCGCCCGCAGTGGATTACACGCTGTTCGTGCGGACCCGCGACGGACGAACCGAGCAGGTCGGCAGCTGGCGGTCGGTCGGCGGCAGGACGATGCGGCTCTCCGCTGCAACCGCTGCGAGCCGCGAGGACATCGCGTCAGTCGAGGTGCGGACGCCCGACGGTCTTGTGGTGCTGGAGCTGGCCGCGTGAACGCAGCGGGTTGTCATCGAGCAGGAGCCACCGGTCACCACCGCCACGATTATGTGGACAGTTCTGGTCTGTCAAGCCGCATGACAGGACGGACGGAGCCATTTCCGACGGTGGAGGTGTGGCCGGTCGCGGTCAGAGTGCACTGGACCGGGGTTTGCGCGCGGAATGCGGCATAGGACGCCGTTGTTGGCCGGAACGCCCCCATCTCTCAGCCAAGACACACTGGGCCATCATCGGGACCGGCGCAGCTGCCTCGTGCGCAATGCGGCGAGCAGCCCGACAGCGGCAGTGACCGGCAAGAGGACGACGAAAACCCAGACGACCCCGACGGAGATCAATCCGTCTGAAGCAATCTTGTTGATGAGGTCACCGTCGAACAACCCGAAGATCACGCTCATAAGGCAGAAGGCACTGAGGAGGGCTGCGGCGATCAGGCCGACGGGAGGCCGAACGTTGCGAGCGGCCAACCAGGCCAGGGCAAGCTGCGCTACCCCGATCGGCAGGGGCACAGTGGATTCGGTTTCGAAGCCCCACGCCTCGCTCCACGAGTCGACCCCCGAGGCCACGGCGAGGAGGCCGCCGATCACGTCGGCGACGACCAACAGCAGCGCGGAGAGGACGAGAGCTCGCCCAGAGGCCACCGACGGCATGTCCTGAAACCGATGGAAGGCTCGACGTCTGTCTTCACCTGGCTGTCCATCCATCGACACAGCATGGCACCACGCCCGCTCATCAAGCATGTCCATGCACGGATTGGCTCCGGCATTCGCGGGCATACCGACACAGGCGGTAGGCGTCAGGCCAGGTCCTGGAGGAGCTGTTCCAGGCGTCGTTTGGTTGCTTGGTGTCGCTCGATCTCGCGTTGCCAGCCGCGGCCGGTGGCGTCGTCGTCCCTCGGCCGGGGTGCGCGAGGCGGGCACGGAGGCGGGGTGCGTAGTCGCCGGCCGGCGCTGGGTCGTAGCGTCGCCGGCCGCCCTGCTGGCGGGCCAGATCGATGAGCGGTTGCAGCGCGTCGGCGGCCTGTGGGTGCAGCGGGATGCTGCGTTCGGCGTATCCCTTGCCGACCGGGATCCGCAGCCGCGGGTGCCCGTCGGGGTAGGTGTCGAGGCAGTCGACGGCGAGGCGGCGGATCTCGTCGCGGCGGGCGCCGCTCCAGCGGGCCACGATCAGCGCCGCCCGCTGATAGGGGTTGGGCAGCTGCTCGACGGTGGTCATCAGCTTGGCGAGTTCGTGGTCGGGGATGAACCGGGGCAGCGGTTTGGGGATCTTCGGGATGTCGCCGCGGGTGAACAGCACCCGTGCCGGGACGTCGTCCCAGCCCCAGGCGGCGGTCTCGGTCACGAACCGGGTGATCAGCGTGACCACGGTTCGCCGGTAGCTGATGCTCAGCGGGGCGCCGGTCTGTTGGTTGGTCTGCGTGCCGAGCCAGCGCAAGAACTCCTCGGCGTGCTCGCGGTGCAGGTCGGCCAGGCTGGCCATCTCCGGATGCGACTGGGTCATCCAGGTCACCAGGCGGCGCAGCGCGTCCCGGGCGTGGCGCACGGTCTGTGGCCGGTCGACTTGGCCGAGGTCGAAGAGCAACACGTGCACCGTGTGCAGGCGGGCGATCGCCGAGCGCAGGTACCCGTCGGCGACCTCGGCTGGAGGTCGTTCGTCCGGCGCCCGGGAGTAGAACTCTCGCACCGGGTCCAGGCGCAGCCGGGCGGTGAAGGCGTCGATCGCGGTGCGGAGCTCGTCGAGGTCGTGCACGCCCAGCGCGGTCAGGTCCGGGTCGCCGCGGTGCAGCAGCATCCGGCCCAGTGGCCAGACCAGTTGCGTGCGTGCCGTGGCGTAGCCGAGCTCGGTGAGCCGGGCCACGTGCCGGTCGAACCGGCCGGCGTCCACGCCGAGGCCGCCGTGGCGGGCCTGGAGCTTGAACGGGCTGGTGAACGTCCGGGCGAGCAGCACCGGGTAGTCCAAACCGACACCATGCACCAGCGACAGGTAGGTCAGGTAGGGCATGATCACGCCCGCGCCGCCGTGCGGATGCTGCCCGCGCACGCAGTTCTCCTTGTCCAGCAGCCGCTGCCGCAGCGGCGCATCGAACCAGTCGTGCAGCACCGGCCACTGTTCGACGAACCGGTCGTAGTTCTTCATCCGATCCCAGCGCGACGCGTAGCTGGTGCAGTGCTGCTCCACCCACTCCTGGTAGGTGGCCCGGTCGGCGTGCATCCGCGGCACCACCATCGGTTCCGGTGCGGCGGTCAGGTGCCGCGCGGGACCGGACGTGGTCACGACCGGTCCCGAAGCGCGTGGTCGTAGTCGGCGAGCACCTGCTCGTCGGAGACTCGGGTGTAGATGCGGACCGACTCCGGCGAGGCGTGTCCGAGCCGCTTCTGCAAGGCCAGCTCCCGCATCCCGCCCTCCCACATCGCGGTCGCGTGCGTGTGCCGCAGCGCGTGCGGGGTCTTGTCCGGGCTGCGGATCCCCAGCCGGTCCAGGCGGCGGGCGAACCCACGCACCACGGCCTGGTAGCTCAGCGGCTCACACCGACGCGTTCCGGTGCCGCCGACCAGGAACACGAACGGGCTCTCCGCGTCCAGCGGGCGTTCGTGGAGCACGTAGCGGTTGACCGCGTCCAGCGTGCGCGGCTCATGCAGGTCCACGACCCGTTCGCGGCGTGCCTTCGCCCGGGCGCCACGAGGGTGGTCATCGCGCTTGCGGACGGTGACTCGCCGGCGCCCGTAGGAGATGTCGTCAAGCTGCAGACACAACGCCTCGCCCCGACGCAGCCCGCCGTCGAGCATCAGCAAGACGATCGCCAGGTCGCGCATCGTCGTCAGGCTGGCCAGCAGTGCGTCGATGTCCTCGCCGCTCATCGGCCGCGGCAACCGCAGCGGCAGCCGGACCCGCACCGTGCGGCGGATCGGCTGCTGACGGCTCGCAGCGCCCACGAAGGGCTGGTGGCGCTCCGGCACCCGGCCCAGTGTGTGGTCGATCCGCCGTTGCATCGGGTTCTCGCCGGTCGTGTACTGCTCGGCCGCGATCGCCCAGTCGAAGAAGCTCGACGTCGCGGCAAGCACACGCTGGACTGTCGCCGGCGACAGCAGCCGGCCCTGTTCGGTCGCCACCGTCAGGCCGAGGCGCTGCGCCGGCCGTCGCGACGGCACCCGGCGTAGGTAGCCGAGGAACTCCAGTGCGGTCGCCGGACGGAAGTCGTTCCAGCCCAGCGACCACTCGGTCAGGAACAGGGCCAGGTGCCGCAGGTCGTAGCCGTAGGCGCACACTGTGTTCGGGCTGTACCCCGCGTCGAACAGGTGGGAGAGGAACCGATTGACCGGTGCCACCTCGTCACCGGCGTCGTCGACCAGCATCACGCGACGTACGATGCCGCCCTCGCGCTGCTTGACCACCCTCACATCGGCCTCCCTCGTCGAGTTCAGCGCATCAGGCCACACCCTCGTCTTGGGGAAGTTCGCTGCACCGGCGTGTCGAGATAACAGAGACTTCCGCGACTGCCGCCGTGCAATCGATGGCGGAGGTCTCACCTGCCAGAACGAGTGCGCCACCCGAGGGGCTCGTGGTCCGGCGCGGATTTTCGCGTCTTCTCGGCGACGAACGCGAACTTTCGCACCCGCCCGTCCCGCAGCCAGTCGCTCCAGAGCCGGTGGGCGGCCAGCAACTCATCCACGGCACGGCGTCCGAGGTGGCCGGCGATCGCTGACTGCTCGGCGGCGAACGCATCGAACAGCGAGTCGACCATCACCCGGTGGGGTCGGCTGCACTCCTCCACCCAGCGAACCTGCAGCCCGACACCCTCCAAGCGGGAGAGCAGGTGCGGCAGGGGCCACAGCCACACCGTGTCGGCGTCGGGCATGCTCTCCCGCTCCACCTCCGTCAGCGGTTGGCCTTCCTCCACGGTGAACGCGAACCGCCCGCCTACCGACAGCGCCGAGGAGATCTCGCGCAAGAGCGTCTCCTTGTCTGCGAAGGCGAGCATGGTCTCCAGCAGCAGCACCACGTCGAACGGGCCGGGAGGAACCGGCGGGATCCGAGCGACCTCGAAGCGACACGGGAGGTCGGCAGCGCGCTCGCGCGCGATGTCAATCGCACTGGCGCTCGAGTCCACGCCGAGGTAGCTGCATCCGAGCTCGGAGGTGATGAACCGTCCGGGCCCGGCCACTCCGCAGCACAGGTCCAGCACCGAGACTCCCGGCGCGATCCCGGCCCGGGCGGCCAAAGAGAGGATCTCCGGGCCCCGCATGAAGCTCTCCTGGTCGACGAACTCACCCGGGGGGTACGCCGACAGGCGGGCTCGCCCCAACGCCTGGTCGAAGGAAACGCGCTCGTCCTGCTTCATGGCCGTTGCAGGCGAAGGGGAACCGATGGACCGGTGAGCTGGGCTCGCCCTTTGAACCGGTGGCGCCACAACCACAGCACGTCCCGGCCGAACGACTCGGTCAGCAGCGCAAGCGCGAGAGCCAGTGCGGCGTACGCCAACCCGCGGGGCGCGACCGAGGCTGCCGCCAACGTCAGGACGATGCCTTGGGTCGCGGCCACCATCTTGCGCCAGTTGCGAGGCGGCAGCTGCCCGCGCAGCCAGGGCAACCCCAAGCCGGCCACGGCGAACGCGTAGCGTGCCGCGCCGATCGCCAGCACCCACGCGGCGAACTCACTCGCGACGTACAC